>CACYJP010000077.1 GCA_902774725.1 uncultured Lachnospiraceae bacterium | reverse complement strand
AGATTAAGAGTTGAACCGGATTTAACCTTGATAGCTGCTCCTTCAAAATCAGAGTTGGTGTCCTCTGTGGAAGCGTCTTCCTTATCTGTAAGTGTTGATGTTCCGGAAAGGCTGATAGTCGCGCTGCTTCCCTTCTTGATCACAACCGGCGCGGTTTTAGAAGAAGAGAGTGAAAGACTGTCGAAAATAAGAGTAACTCCTGTTACGCCCTTATCAACAACGATGCTTCCTTCGCTGCAGCTTCCGGTTACCTTGTAGGTTCCGCCGGACTTGATAGTCAGTGTCGTGCCGCTTATTTTATAGCCTGTGCCTGAGCTTCCCGCGCTGATACCACTAGATGAAAATGTAATGGTGTCGTATGAGTCGGCTTTTACAGTGATGCCGGCAAAGAGCGACATCACTAAACCAATGATACAAGCAAAAAATGCTATGGTTTTAATAGATGATCTGCTTTCTTTCATAGTATGCACCTCCTGAAACTTCGATAATTCATTTTATGAGTCGAGTATAGATGCCGAAGCTTAAATGAAGATTAAAAAGAAATTTAAAAAAGAATATAAAAGTCTGATAGTGAATATTTTGTGTAATGTCTGATGGTGAATATTTTGTGTAAATGATTGACTTGGCTGTTTTAATGTGATATCTTGTCTCAGTTCAAAGTATTTAAGTGATTGACTGAAAATTTTACTAGACAAAGGGGAAACATTATGCAACTGAAACCAGAGGTTAAGCCCGGCGATGAACAGACCGATAACCTGAAAGCAAAACGAGAAGAGGCTCAGGCAATAGAAAAGATGCTTGGGGTTGATGGAGTGCCGGATTATTTAAGGGATGGTGTGGATACGCTTCCTACGTATAAGGATCCGACGGCAGTAAAGCTGAGCAAGGCAGGTCGTGTGAATCTAAAGACAAGGTCGAGGATATATAAGATAATAGGAATTGTTCTTTTGCTCGGATTTGTTTTTCTGATATATACTTTATAAGATTCCAAGATATACCAATGCAAATGTAACGGCTAAATCCGGTGATGAGATCAATCTCATATTTGCAAATGGCAAAATGGTTGGAGTTAATACCAGTGGAAGAAAGTATAAGCTTTTCGGAATAGGTATAAATGAGCCGGGATATAATGTTACTAAAAAAATAACCTTCAAATATGAAGATGAAATGATGGTTCTGAATGATTTATTTGAAGGAAATACAGAGGCGAGATTTTTCAGAAACTTTACTACAAATGAATGTCTCGTGGTTGTTTTGAGTAAGCAGACTAACAGAGTTATTGGAGTTACCTATTATAACAATATGAAACAGATGACAGAAAAGCTGAGTGGTTAGTTTAACTCGTAATTCATATAAATAATAGTAATAAAAATGCACAGGTTATTTCCTGTGCATTTTTTGTGAAACCTTTTTGATTGGATTTCCGATTTTCTTTACTGAGAAAGAACCTTTATTCTTAATGAAAAACTCCTTTGGTGAGAGCATTGACTTAAAGAAGAAAAAGCTTTTCTCCTTTGCTTTGTCGCTCAGCTCGCTCATCTTGTCCTTGTAAGCATTATACTTGACGATGATACCATACTCATCAGCCAGAGTCTTGATTTTTGATACAAGATGGAAGGTGAAGAAGACGTCTATCAGGAACACTCCATAGAAGAATCCGATAACGAATGAAAAGGTCAGATTCTTCGACAACCATTCCAGCGCCTTTAAAACATTTTTGTGAACAACTAAATAGTAGAAGGCGGCTACCGCATACCAGATACATGAGAACAGCGGACAGATAACACCTTTGATGTTTCCCCAGTAGGTTGAATAGTCCCAAAGCTGAAGATGCATATGATTTACAAATATCATTCCTGTTATAAACTCGAGAAGAGTCATACATGCAGCCATACATAAGAAGATAAGGGCTTTTTCCAATACAGGATGTGCTTCAGTAAGTGATGGAAAATGTATCTGTGCCAGAAAATACAGCAAGATAACTCCCGTTCCGTAGATCGGAAGATACGGACCTACGAAAAGTCCGGGATTGCAGAATTTTTTCTTTTTTCTTTCAACCGGATCCAGGTAACGCCTGAAGAAAAGCTCGCCAACCCAGCCGAGACAGCTTCCTGCGAAAAACAGGAAAAGGATTATGAGTAGTTTGTTCATGATTGGTATCCTTATGATTTCTCATTAAAAAAACATATGGTTAGAATTATCTAATTAGATAAAACACTACGTAATTGTAATATATATGAAGTATTTTTACAAGATACTAGATATATCTGATAATCAGCTCCGTGATAAAAACAGCAACACATGAGAGTAGTGCAACGGTTGTGAGACTCCTTTTATTAAGGGCGAGTATCACAGCGACAATAAAGCCAACAGTTGCTGAAATGATATAACTTGTTGCTGTAAAAACTGCAGGTACAGTCATCGCTGTAAGAACTGCATAAGGTATATAGTGCAAAAATGATCTGATATACCTGTTCTTTATCTGATTTTTAACGAGTACAAAAGGAATTACACGTATCAGATAAGTGGTTAAGACCATTATAGCCAGATAGATAAAGAAGGATTTATGTGTCATGATTCGTCTCCTTCCTCATCGATCGGATGAATAAAGGATACTATAGCAGCGCTTACAACGGCACAGATACTTATAGCTATTCCGGAAGATACCTTGCTCAGAACAGGAAGATAAGTAAATGCAGTTGACAAAAGTGCGGCGATAGCGACTGCGAGAATGACAGGATGCTCATCCTTCATCACAGGTACAACTATTGCTACAAACATTCCGTAGATAGCAAGACCAAGGGCACTCATGATGGCGAGCGAAAGTACATTTCCGATAACTGCGCCAAGCAGAGTTCCAAGTGACCAGCCGATATAAGGAAGTGTAAGAAGTCCTGCAAAAAACGAGCGGCTAACCTTCTTTTCTGAAATTGCGACTGCAAAGATCTCGTCTGTTATCGCAAAGCCTAAGATCCATCTCCAGATTCCTGAGAACTTCTTGTCGACCTTCTGTGAAAGTGCGATCGACATAAACGAATAGCGGATGTTGATAGTTGTCTGTGAGATGAACATATCCAGCCACTGTCCGGGCAGAAGCATAGTATGGATTCCCGAAAACTGTCCGGCAGATGTCAGGTTAGTCATAGAAATGAGAGTTACTTCCCACCATGTAAGTCCATATGTAATTGCAATTATTCCAAATGTAAATGACACCGACAGGTAACCGAGAGCAATCGGAATTCCTGCCAGCAGTCCTTTTTTATAATTCTCAGCCATAGATATGATTCTAACATTTTTTCTTTTTTTTTCAACTATTTTAAATGGGATTAGTGTTGACTAAACACACCCTAACTGGAGTATACTGAGTATACGTTATGGTAGCGTGAGAAATAATTTATTAAGGAGGTTACAGTAAATGGCAAAGTACAGATGTAAGATATGTGGGGAAGTATTTGAGGTTGCTGACGGTGAAACACCTGTTTGTCCACTTTGTGGAGTAGATGGCGACAATCTGGAGCTTGTAGAGGAAGAGGCAGCACCTGCCGGATCAAGTAAGTATGCCGGAACTCAGACAGAGAAGAATCTTCAGACTGCATTTGCAGGTGAGTCACAGGCAAGAAATAAGTATACATATTTCGCTTCAGTCGCTAAGAAGGAAGGTTATGAGCAGATAGCTGCACTTTTCCTTAAGACTGCTGATAATGAGAAAGAGCATGCGAAGATGTGGTTCAAGGAGCTCGGAGAGCTTGGAGATACAGCTGCAAATCTTAAGGCTGCTGCTGATGGTGAGAACTATGAGTGGACAGATATGTATGATGGATTTGCTAAGACTGCAGACGAGGAAGGATTCCCTGAGCTGGCTGAGAAGTTCCGTCTTGTTGCTGCTATAGAGAAGCATCATGAAGAGAGATACAGAGCACTTCTTAACAATGTTGAGACAAAGGCTGTATTCGAGAAGAGTGAAGTAAAGGTTTGGGAGTGCCGCAACTGTGGACACATCGTTGTTGGAACAAAGGCTCCTGAGGTTTGCCCTGCTTGTGCACATCCACAGAGCTTCTTCGAAGTAAATGCTGAGAATTACTAGAAAAGACCGGAAAGACCGGAAACACTAGAAGAATTCTTCAGTGTGTTCTTCAATAAAAGACTGGTTGTGAGAATCAGAAGTATCATCAATCGCCTCTTCGTAGCCCTTCAGGGCTGCGAATGGGGCGAATATTTTTGCCCGCGCTTCGCGTGGCATCTTCGGGTGACGGGCCTCAAACTCATCCCCGTCATGTACCGGACGCTCCTTATCAATTATATCGTTATACTTATTATAACTATCCTTCATAATGTTTCCTTAATTTTGTTATTAATCGTATGTTGATGATGGGTTCAATTATTCAAGCAGGTATAGTGTTACGATTTATGACCGCCGATCTGTGAATTCCTTTCTCTGGTGGTTGCACCATCCAGGAAGTTAGTTCCCTTAAGGATTGCGTTTTTACCATACTTGTCCTGTATTTCCAGAAGTGCCTTCTGCAGGCTTTTTTCCTGTTCTTCTTCCTTTATATCAGTAAACATATCCAGCTGACGATAAGTGTCGGAAGCTTTTTTTAGATTGTTAGCATTTATATATATACGCCGTACGCTTATCCCTTTCATAACAATTCTGTCAAAGAGCTCGAGAACTGAGCTGATTATCTTCTTTGAGGAGTCTATATGATCCCCGAAGTTTGCGGTTCCGTGGGACGGAGCAGGTACAAGGCGTCCGTAATAATCAAGCTGTATGTCTCCGTTATACGAACCGTTATCTACATTTTCTCTGTCGTAGCAGATGGTAAGTGTAAAGGAATCAGATACGAAGCCTTTCTTTACCATATCCAGTACGACCAGATCCGTCATTTCGCTTACGATTATACGAGCCTTTTCAGTTGTATACGGTTCGGAGAGAACCTGGCCGGAGGAGAGTGATGTGCCCTTTGGTTTGTAGCTTTTGATATCCTTCATAAGAGTCGGCTCGATTCCCCAGGCGTGATCGATAAGTATCTCGGCATCTATTCCAAATATCTTGTACAGATATTCTTCATTATAAAGGCTTTCTCTTGCGAGATCGCCCATAGTAAATATATTGAGCTTCGCAAGTCTTCTTGCAGTTCCTTTTCCTATTCGCCAGAAGTCTGTGAGTGGCTTATGATCCCAGAGAAGTCTTCGGAAGCTCATCTCATCCAGTTCAGCGATCCGGACTCCGTCCTTATCAGCTTCCATATGCTTTGCAACTATATCCATAGCTATCTTGGCGAGATACATATTGGTTCCGATTCCTGCGGTGGCGGTGATGCCGGTCTGACTAAGCACATCCCGGATCATAGTCATTGCCAGTTCGTGAGCAGTCTTTTTATAAATCGAGAGGTATGACGTACAGTCTATAAAGACCTCGTCGATGCTGTAAACATGGATATCCTCTGAAGAGATATAGTTCAGGTAGATGTTATATATATCAGTTGAGAAGCTGATATACTTTGCCATTCTCGGAGGTGCAATAATAAAGTCCACATGCCTGCCTGTTCTTTTCTCGTAATCTCCGAGAACCTTCTTAACCTCAAAAAGTCTGGCACGTCCCGGAATTCCAAATGCCTTCAGCGAAGGTGAAACGGCAAGGCAGATAGTTTTATCTGTCCTGGATTCGTCAGCTACGACCAGATTGGTAGTCAGTGGATCAAGTCCTCTTTCAAAACACTCAACAGAAGCGTAGAAGGACTTTAGATCTATCGCAATATACTGTTTTTTACTCGGTTTTGAAGTGTTTTGGCTTGAATTGCTCATTTTAATATGCATTTCTCCGAAGATATAAGATGTAAACAAAATACTTTGTGCAAGTTGCACAAAAACGCTCCTTATATTTCTAGTTTACAACGCCCGCCATACTAGTGCAAGTACAAAGTTACTGTGATAAAATGTTAATGGGAGTACTATGGAGAGAGGAGGTGAAGGCATGCTGTACAATATTGATATGCAAGTATGTGGACTGATTTTTGACCTTGTACTGATATTCTTCGTTATCAGACATGAAAGTGTCGGTCTTTATAGTGAAAAGATCTTCAAACAGTGTCTTTTCGTCTATTCGTGTTGTATTATTCTCGATATTGCATCAATAATAGCAATCAAGAATGATCATGTGGTTTCACCATTCGTGGTTACTGCAGCCTGCAAGCTTTACCTTATATCTCTTATGCTCTCTGCACTTTATGGCTTCTTATACTCTTATAGTGATATCAAACATCTCAGAGATAATCTGACATTCAAGAAAATAGTTTACACAGTTGCATTACTCGGCGGTATCGTTATAGCAATTCTTCCTATCAGCACTTTTGATAATGGAGGAGAGGTTTACAGCTACGGTCCTTCAGCGGTTGCTACTTATTTCTTTGCACCACTTTTTATAGTTGGAGCTTTTGTACTCACATTTATCTATGGTAGTCAGATGAATATACATAAGCGTAGAGCGATAAGAGCATGGATGTCGCTTGAGATAATAGCGGCATTGATACAGTTTATGCTTCCTGAGCTTCTGCTGGTTGGATTTGGTTCGTCGCTCGGATTATTTATACTCTATGCAGAGCTTGAAAATCCTGAAAGATACCTCGATAAGGTTACCGGATGTTTCTCATATGACACATTTAATATGTATCTTACACAGGAATTTTCAGAGCTTAAAAGATTTTCAAGTATTATTATATGTAATAGTGCTGACTGGAAGCGTTCGGAGGAAGAGGAGAACAGTATTCTTGTGGAAATGACGGAGTACCTTCATTCGTTCGGAGCGAAGCTCTTCAGACTTCAGGGAAATGATTTCGTCCTTGTTTATGACAATCAGGGTGAGCATGAAATGAATGAGATAGAGAGCGCGGTAAACCTGGATGTTATGCGACTCAGATTTAAGCAGGCATGGAATGGGGATATCCTGTTAAATACTAAATTCCTCTATATTCCTGATGGCCATATCGCAACAACATTTGATGAATATATGGATATCTACTCGAGATATAAGGATACATTTACCAATGCAGAGGATATGAAGACTCTTGATGATCAGGCAGGACAAAGCATCAGGGAGTACAGGCAGATAGTTCTGGAAATCAAGGATGCACTTTCGAGTGACAGAGTAGAGGTGTTTTATCAGCCTATTTATTCTATCAGTACGGAAAAGTTTGTTTCTGCTGAGGCTCTTGCCAGAATAAGAGGTAAGGATGGCAAGCTGGTTATGCCGGGTAAGTTTATACCGGTGGCTGAGGAAACCGGTCTTATCGAACAGATAGGTGAACGCGTGTTTGAGAAGACCTGCAAATGTATAACGGAGGATAAGCTTAAGGAAAAAGGAATTGACTACGTTGAGGTGAATCTTTCGGTGTCACAGTGTGAGAATCCGCATCTTTCGGCTAAGTATGATGATATCATGAAGAAGCTGGGTGTTTCTCCTTCAGAGGTTAATCTTGAGATAACAGAAAGCTCGACTCTGAATCAGAGAAGTATCCTTCTGGAAAACATGAATAAGCTGATGAATCTCGGATGTAACTTCTCACTTGATGATTTCGGAACCGGTGAATCCAATCTGAACTACATAATGGATATGCCTGTTAAAATCGTAAAGTTTGACAGGGGTATGGTTCAGGAATATTTCACAAATGAAAAAGCCAGAGTGGTCATTACCGCAACGGTAAACATGATCAAGGAGCTCGGGCTTCAGACGGTGGCTGAGGGTATTGAAACCTCAGAGCAGTTTGAAGAGATAAGAGAGCTTGGAATCGATTATATCCAGGGCTTTTATTTCTCGAAGCCTCTTGAAAAGAATGAGTTTATCAGGTTTATAAACGAAAAGAACAGTTAAGTCTTCCCAATAAACCCGTGCATGTGCCTATGGTGCATGCGCGGGTTTTGTGTTATGATGAAATAGCAATTTACGTATATCATACAAGTAAGTACATAATAAAAGGAGCTATTATATCATGGCAATTCCAAATGACCCAATCATGCTGATGAGCTATCTTAACACTCAGCTTCGTGACAATTACAGCAGTCTTGAGGAGTTTTGTAAAGCAGGCGGTGCTGATGAAAAGGAGATAAAGGATAAGCTGGAAAAAGCCGGCTACAGATATGAACCGGACCAGAACAGATTTGTGAGATAATCCCTTAGTGGGATTATTTCTTTTTTTATACCTTAATTAGTATTATTTCTTTGTGGTAAAAAAATCTCTGAGATGTTATAATACCTAGTTGATACGCCGTTTTTCGGCCGTATTACATTTTCAGTTAATTAATAATACATATATAATATTTTAAGAGGAGAAACATTATGAGTAAGAAACCAGTAGTTCTTATGGTACTTGATGGTTACGGAGAGTCAGACATCAAAGAGGCAAATGCAGTCTATATGGCTAATACCCCGGTTATGGATAAGCTTAAGGCTGAGTGTCCTTATCAGAGAGGTCTTGCATCCGGAATGGCAGTCGGACTTCCTGACGGACAGATGGGAAATTCAGAGGTTGGTCATATGAATATCGGTTCCGGCCGAATCATTTATCAGGATCTGACACTTATCACAAAGTTTATTCAGGATGGAGAATTCTTTAAGAATGAGGAGCTCCTTCGTGCGATAAATAATTGTAAGGAGAAGAATTCGGATCTTCATCTCTGGGGACTTCTTTCAGATGGTGGAGTTCACAGCCACAATACACATCTCTACGCAATACTTGAGCTCTGTAAGAAAGAGGGCTTCGAGAATGTTTACATTCACCCATTCTTTGATGGAAGAGATACACCTCCTGCATCAGGTAAGGATTATCTTCAGGAGCTTATTGATAAAACAAAGGAAATCGGCGTAGGAAAGGTTGCTTCTCTCAGTGGTCGTTACTATGCGATGGACAGAGATAATAACTGGGACCGTGTTCAGAAGGCTTATGATTCACTTGTAACAGGTGAAGGTATTCAGGCAACAGATCCTATCGATGCTATGCAGAAGTCTTATGATGATGGAGTAACAGATGAGTTCGTTGTTCCTACAGTTATTACAGACGAAGCAGGAAAGCCACTTTCACTCGTTAAGGAAGGCGACTCAGTTATATTCTTCAACTTCCGTCCTGACAGAGCACGTGAGATAACAAAGGCTTTCTGTTTTACAGATGAAGATATAGCAGCACAGGATGGTGATGCTTCTGATACAAAATGTATCAAATATCTTAAGAGAGCAAATGGCTATATGCCACTTACATATGTATGCTTCAAGGACTATGATGAGACAATTCCTAACAAGTTTGTTGCATTCAAGAAGCAGGAGATAAACAATACATTTGGTGAGTATCTTGCAAACAAAGGCCTTAAGCAGCTGAGACTTGCTGAGACAGAGAAGTATGCGCATGTTACATTCTTCTTTAATGGAGGTCTTGAGGAGCCAAACAAGGATGAGGACAGAATCCTTGTAAATTCACCGGCTGTTGCTACATATGATCTTCAGCCTGAGATGAGCGCACCTGAGGTAAGTGAGAAGTTGAATGCGGCTATCAGATCAGGAGAGTATGATGTTATCATAATCAACTTTGCAAACCCTGATATGGTAGGTCATACCGGTGTACTTGATGCAGCAATCGCAGCAGTTGAGACAGTAGACAAATGTGTTGGCACCGCAGTTGAGGCAGTTAAGGAAGTAGGCGGAGTTCTTTTCATCTGTGCAGATCACGGAAACTGCGAGCAGATGCTTAACTACGAGACAGGAGAGCCTCACACAGCACATACAACAAATCCGGTTCCGTTTATTCTTGTTAACTATGATGATGGTTATACACTCAAGGAAGGCGGAAAGCTTTGCGATATAGTTCCTACACTTCTTGAGATAATGGGAATGGAACAGCCTGCTGAAATGACAGGTCAGTCACTTCTGGTAAAGAAACAGTAATTACAAAGTATTTGGGGAGAAATGATATGCAGTTAAAAAGAGATGATAATTCCGGTTTTGATTCGCCTGATCAGGGTGGAGCAGCTACACCGCGTAATGAATATTATGATACACAGTCTGCATATAATAATGCGGGACCAAGAGACGGTCAGTCTCCTTATGGCCAGCCGGGCCAGTCACCATACGGTCAGCCGGGCCAGTCACCATATGGTCAGCCGGGTCAGTCACCATATGGGCAGGCAGGCGGTGCACCATACGGACAGACAGGCAGTGCACCATATGGTCAGTCAGCATATGGACGTCCGGGTCAGACACCTTACGGTGCTCCGAATGATCCGTATAGTCAGCAGACACGCTTCAATCAGTCGCCAAGTGGAAGTGCCTACAGTGCGTCATTTGCAAGCACTAAGAGTGGTGTTCCTGCATGGGTGATAGGTCTTCTTGTATTAGCTGTTCTCGGTGTCGGAGCATATCTGTTCTTTGGTACTGATGTTTTCGGAAAGAGATTTAAACCGGGTAAGGTATCAGGTAATAAGTTTAAAAACGAATACTTCGGTGTCGAAATCGATGGTGGTGCTGATGGAACAATGATGGGCTATGCCGGTACAGAGGATTCAGAAAAGAGGGATCTTGAAAAAAATTATCAGGCTGTTAATGAGCTCATTCTTACTACAAACAAGGGTGAGATCCTTATGTTCTCTGTCCTGAACACTGGTCAGGATATTAAAGGAAATGGCTACACTGATTCGGAAATAATGGATCAGATTAAAGCATCAACTGCAGCAGGAACTGCGTACTGTAATCAGTATTATATATTCTCCGGTAAGTACGTTGGATTTATAACATCTGTAGCATATACTAATTCAAGATCCACTGCTCTTATCACAGAGCATGTTAAGAAATGTGATCCGGACTGATTAAATCCTGATAAGAAAATAAAAGAGTAGGACTTTAGATAATGAGTAACACAGAGAAAATGGACACAAAGCCGGACACAACGCCGGATGTAAAGCCGGAAAAAAAGCCGGACGTAAAACCGGAAAGAAAACCGGGACTGTCAGCCAGCACATTAAAGTTTATCGCGATGGGCGCTATGCTGATTGATCACATCGGTCTTGTACTGATAGAAAATGGTTATCTTGCAAGCTTTAAGGATACGGATGTTAAGCTTTCAACACTGCCGCTGTTCTGGGTAAATTTTGCCATGAGAACTGTCGGAAAAGTGGCATTTCCATTATATGCATTTCTTATTATTGAGGGCTATAAGCATACAAGGGATATAAGAAAATATCTGATAAGACTGCTTGTTTTCGGAATGCTGGCAGAGGTACCCTTTGATTTTGCATATAGATCGGCTATTTCGCTGAATGCACAGAATGCAATCTTTACTCTCACTATTGGACTTGTATCGGTAATTACATGGAATGCCATTCTGGGTAAAAATGAGAACGGAAAAGTTAATAATTTTTATCTTGTAAGTGAGAAGAAAAGATTTTTGGCGATACTTTCGCTGCTTCTTTACTTAGCCTTCGCTACATTTTTCAGGGTTGACTATTATGGCTTTGGTGTTGCAATCGTGTGGGTTATGTATGTGTTCAGAAATAACATACTTTATAGAAATGTAACAACAGGTGTGCTCCTTGCGATGGGAGGGCCGCTTGATATAGGTGGTATTCTTTCCTTCATTCCTATTAATCACTATAATGGGGAGAAGGGGCTTAACCTTAAATATCTGTTCTATGCATTTTACCCGGCACATTTACTTGCGCTGGTAGGAATTAAATATCTTATATATGGATAAAAACATTTTGAGTCGGCATAACTGGTTATGGTTTCAGGTTGCCGACTCTTTTTTAAAATCAACGCTTTATATATTTCAAAAAAGTTTTTCATTTTTTATGCAACAGTTTATGTCCGGGGGGACACTATAAGGATGTAAACGTTCACAAATTGAAGGAGACAAGGTTATGGGAAAGGATGAAAGGATAGTAGAACTGGTTCGTTTATCGAAACTGGGAAATGCACATGCATTCGCTGAACTTTACGAAATGATCTACACAGAGCTTTACAAAACAGCTCTTTATAGACTGGGAAATGCAGCGGATGCGGAAAATGCGGTAAGTGATACCGTGCTGGATGCATATGCCGGAATAGTAAGGCTTAGAGAAGAAAAAGCCTTTAAGGCATGGATATTCAGAATACTTAGTAACAAGATAAACAGGATTCTCAGAGATTATGTTGCAAACAGACAAAATCAGATGGGAACTCCGATTGAGGAGATGTCCGAAGCCGTGGCAAGTCCGGATAATGCCATGCAGAATGCTGAGGATAAAACTCTTGTTCAATCTGCATTTTCAGTACTGACAGCTGAAGAAAAGCAGATAGTTACGATGACAGTGTACGGGGAATATGACAGTGGAGAGATAGCAAATTATCTTAACTTAAACCGAAACACTGTGAGATCAAAATATTCCAGGGCACTGGCAAAAATGAAAAACTTTTTAAGTTCCGGAGGTGAAATATATGGAAAACAGGGATAACATTATAGAAGAGCAGTTAAAAAACAGCGTTGAAAATATACCGGATTCTCTTAAGCCGAATAATATGGAACAAAGACTTCTTCAGATGACACAGGAAGAGAGATTCAGCAGAAGCATGAGTGTAGATATTCCTGATGATAATGAGACAAAGAGACTCGCAAAGTCAGATAAGTCAAAGGA
>CACYJP010000076.1 GCA_902774725.1 uncultured Lachnospiraceae bacterium | reverse complement strand
TTTTTTGTGCTGTTTTCACAAAAATCATTGTTGAAAAAGAGGATTTAATAAACATATTGGCACCTTAATAGGCACCATTATTGGTACCGGATTATTTAGCCACGATATCTTTTATTTCCGGGTTTTGAATAGAATTCCATTTTATTCTTATACATCATTTCATCTGATTCTTTAGTCATATCATCGATATTCTTTGGTCCATTCGGTCTGTAGCTGTAACCTATGGCACAGCTATAACTGGTTTCAGAAACCTTACCTTGAATACGTTCGATAAGACTGAGAACATCAGCCTCAGACTCTTTTCTGCAAACGATTACAAATTCATCTCCCCCGAGTCTGTATACTGACTCCTTAGAAGTAGTTGCCTGCATAAAACAAAATGCAAGAGTTTCCAGTGCCTTATCTCCGGCAGTGTGACCCTGCTTATCATTTATCTCCTTCAGACCATTCATATCAATCGTCACAAGTGCATTTATATCCTTTTTATCATTTTGAACAGATGCATAGAAAGACTGACGATTTAAAAGGCCTGTAAGAGCATCCTTTTCTGTTATCTGCAGGATGGAGAATACATAATAAACGAATAGAGCAATTGTAATAGTTACACAGAATATCTGAGAATAATCCTTTCCAAGAACAAAAGGTAGAACTAATCCCGAAGCAAATGCAAAGCATAGAAAAGCAATAGGAAATATTTCAGCCGGACGCTTGTTGCTTCTTTTTATCAGAAGATATACAAGTAATACTGAATAAACTCCTACCATTATATATGGAAGGTAGCCGAGTGGTCCTCGCTGAAGCCTGCCGTCTTCTCCAATGCTGAAAATAACCCCGGTAAAAATAGAAATGATATCAATAATAACAAGCAGTATGGCCGGAACAAAGACATACCAGGGAACATTTTTAGCAAGCGTATATATAATAAATGCTGTAATCAGTGGAGTTGCACTATATCTGATGGCCATCAGAATAAGTCTGGCTTCAACAAATCCACCCATCTTGTTTAAATAAAACTCAGCGAACACGATCATAGAAAAAATAAACAGCGCAAGAATCAGCGCATATAGTCTGAGTATAGTTGTTTTGTCTAAAAAAACCGTTGTACTAAGCAAAACCGCAAAAGCAAGCAGAACCAGTACATTTGCCCAGTTCTGAATAATCAACTCTTTAATCATTTTTTCTTTCCCTCTTCCACCATAAGCTTATTTAGTATTCATCGAGAAAATTATGACGAACACCATTTTGCTTATATTCTATAACCGTATCAAGATTTACATTTTCAACACTTCTGAAAATGTTTGACTCAACAAAAGGATTAGACTTTTTGAGTTCTGCAATCAGACGCTTGGTTTCCAGACGCTTTGAGGAGGTTGTTCCATCCTCATGACATGTGGTACAGGTATCTGTAAAATGACAAGCACACTGAAGGAAATGCAGTTCATTATAGTCTCTCCACGCGCATATATCACTCTCCCTCACTAGATAAAGCGGTCTGATAAGCTCCATACCTTCAAAATTGGTGCTGTGCAGTTTTGGCATCATAGTCTGGATCTGCGCACCATGAAGCATTCCCATAAGTATCGTCTCAATAACATCATCATAATGATGTCCCAGTGCTATTTTATTGCAGCCCAGCTCCTTCGCCTTGCTATATAGATATCCGCGTCTCATCCTCGCACACAGATAGCATGGACTCTTTTCTATAGTATCTACTGTATCAAAAATCGTACTTTCAAAAATAGTGATCGGAATACCCAGAGCCTCAGCATTACTCTCAATCAAAGCTCTGTTTTCCTTGTTGTACCCCGGGTCCATAACCAGAAATGTAAGCTCAAACTCCATCTGTCTGTGACGCTGTATCTCCTGAAAAAGCTTTGCCATAAGCATAGAATCCTTACCACCAGAGATACATACAGCGATGTGGTCACCGTCCTCAATAAGCTTATATGTCTTACACGCCCTTGCAAAAGGAGAAAAAAGCTGTTTATGAAACTTTTTCTGAATACTCTTTTCTGCGCGTGTTTTTTTCTCCTCTTTATCCTCATCACTTCTCATCCCGGATCTGATATAACCCACATAACCCTCTGCAAGACTGTAGCAGTCCCTATCCGCAAGGCATTCAATCGAATCATCTATCTCACGCGACATTCGACCTATCTCGCAATAGAAAATAAGCTTCTTGTTCTTCGGAATAGCCAAAAGTTCCGGACTCACATCTATATCCTCCAGATAGATATTAATTGCGCCGGAGATCATTCCGTAGGACACAAGTCCCTCATCTCTTATATCTATCAAAACATAAGAATCCTTTTCTAATGCTTTAAGCTCATCATATGTTATTTCTTTCATTCCGTTTATTCTTTCTTACCTTATTAATAATGTCCGGTTCCGAACATGACTTTATTTAAGAAGTTGAAGAACCTCCCCAAGCATACCAAACGCAACCTCAGCACTTTTAATCACATTGGTGTTATAGTCTCCGCCATCACCTTCATAGGTATCACTTATACACTTTATTGAAAGACAACTTGCATCATTCTGAAGGCATATTCTTGCAATTGCTGCAATCTCCATATCACAGATCTGGCAGCCAAGTGCTGCAAGCTCCTCCTTGTCTTCTTTCTTATCTATAAAACGGCCACCACTGGCAACTGTAACAGTCTTAACCTCAGGCATCTTCTCAATCACAAGCTTTCTCAGCCCTTCATCCAAAGGAATATACTCATCCTCATATTCCTCATACTGATGTTTCTTAACCGGATCAATAGATGAAACATCATAATCATAATTACAAACCTTTTCTACCAGGAAGAGATCATCCACCTTTAAGCCGGGAACAATTGCACCTGCCACACCAAAGTTAATCACTACTTTACAACCGGTATATGTTATAAGAAGCTGCGTTGCTGCAGCTGCATCAATTTCTCCATACCCTGACATAATTGCGACAACATCATGCCCATACATTTCTGTATGATAAATAGTTCTGCTGCCCACTTTTTCTTCTGTTATCTGATGTCCGCTTTCTAAAAAAGACTTAAGTTCTCTTTCAATTGCTATGATAATTCCTATTTTCATTTTTATATCTCCTTTTTTATATAAAACAACACTTATATTTTATCATAATCCCAGCCAAGTTCAATGCTATCATTTAATCCGAAACTTAAAAAAAGGTTGCAAAAATAAGATATAAAACGTTTAATTAAAATATAATAATCAACGGAGAAATTATATGACTTATTCAATTATAGGAATTCTTGCAACTCTGGTTCTTTTGATAAATAACAGAGATGTGCTTTGGGGAAAGGATGATTACAGCAAGGCTTCGACCTATAGAGCTTACTGTCATCTTCTTTACGGAATTCTCGCTTATTTAGTAACAGATATGCTTTGGGGAATTCTCGAATCCCACAAGCTTATTACAACTGTTTATATCGATACAGTCATTCATTTTATGGCTATGGTTACGGCTGTCATGCTATGGACCAGATATGTCGTAGTTTATCTCGGCAATAAAAAAGTGGTTGATAAACTGCTTTCTTATACCGGACTGTTATTTGTGTGCTTCGAAATAATAGTTATAATTATCAACTTCTTTACTCCTATTCTTTTTGAGTTTGATTCAGAAGGCAAATACCGAGCAGGCTTCGCCAGGTATATAACTCTTTCTATACAAATAGCACTCTTCCTTTTCACTTCCCTTTATACCCTGATAAGTACTTCAAAAACAAATGGGACAGACAAAAGGCGCAATCTTACTATAGGTCTTTTTGGTATAGCTATGACTTTGTTTATATGCATACAGCTTTTCTATCCAATGCTTCCATTTTATTCTATGGGGTATATGCTTGGCACCTGTGTACTTCACAGCTTCGTCGTTGAAGATGAAAAAGACGAGTATAGAGAAGCACTTAAAAATGCACTTCGCACCGCTGAGGAGGCAAGCAATGCTAAAACAGTGTTCCTTTCGAATATGAGTCACGAGATAAGAACTCCGTTAAATGCCATTATAGGATTAAACAGCCTGGCTATGACTGATCCTTCAGCAAATGAAAAGATGAAGGAATACCACGAAAAAATCGAAACCTCTGCCAAACATTTGTTGGAAATAATAAATGACATCCTTGATATGAGTCGTATAGAATCAGGAAAGATGGTTCTTAATCTGGATTCATTCCTGATGTCTAAAGAGGTAGGACAGATAAATACCATAATCGGCGGACAATGTAAGGAAAAAGGTCTTACATATGATTTTATTATGTCAGAAAATACAGACGGATATTACATCGGCGATGCCATAAAGCTTAAACAGATCCTTATTAATATTCTGGGAAATGCAGTTAAATTTACCCCTGAAGGAGGAAATGTAAAGCTTCAGATAGAAACTATTTCAGAAAATGAGGCATCAAACACAATTAAGTTTATTATCAGTGATACAGGTATAGGTATGAGCAGTGAATACCTTCCACATATATATGATTCCTTTAGTCAGGAAAACATGTCACCAACCGGAAAATTCGGCAGCACAGGCCTTGGTATGCCTATAACTAAGAATATAGTAGAACTGATGAATGGTCAGATAGATGTTGAGAGCGAAAAGGACAAGGGAACCACCTTTACCCTTGTTTTAACATTTGATAAATCAACAAACCAAGACGAAGCATCCCTTTCTTCTTCAAGCAATCAGACAGATCCTGATGACGCGACCAAAAGCTACGCAGGAAAGAGAATCCTTCTTGCCGAGGACATCATGGTAAATGCAGAAATAATGATTGCCATTCTGGAAATGAAGGGAATAGAGACAGATGTAGCAGAAAACGGTAATATCGCAGTGGAGCTTTTCAATTCTCACGAAGCTGGTTATTACTCAGCTATATTTATGGATATGATGATGCCGGAGTTAGATGGACTGGAAGCAACAAGACAAATAAGAAATAGCGGTCACGAGGACGCGACCACTATTCCGATAATTGCTCTCACTGCAAATGCATTTGACGAAGATATACGTAAAAGCCACGAGGCCGGTCTGAATGATCATCTCAGCAAACCAATCGACATGGAAAAGCTTAACAAAGCTCTTGAAAAATATCTGTAAACCATAACCATTTTACTGACTATAGGATCCAAAGCCTTTAACCGCTTCATCTATGGTCAGTTTACCGGTTGAATAATCATAAACAGCCATTCTTAACTGAGTGACTGCATCATCAGTAAGCCCTATTTCTTCCGGAGACAGTATCTTGGACTCCGGAATATCTCCAAACGCTGCATACATACTATTAAAGGACAGATCCTTTGTCGGCGACATCAGTCCTTTATTCTTTGCCATCTCATTCAGCTCCTCTGACGTAACGAGGAAACGCATAAATTCATTAGCGATATCCAGATTCTTACTATCTTTATTAACCGAAAATTGAAGGTTCGGCATATCAAGGAAGTATGCTCCATCATCAGACATCGGAATCGGTACAAATGTATATGCGAATGGATCAGCAGCAAACTTCTCAGATTGACTTTCACGTTTTTTTGTTCCGGATACAGCATCTCCTGAACATGCCATCATAGGAACATCTCCCTCAAAGAAACGAAGGATCACCGCATCATAGTTATTCTCTATAGATGAGCAGGCGTCAGAATCCGAGCATCCATCTTTAAGGAACTGATCCACCTTTTCAAGAGTCGGTCTTATATATTCACCTGCCGAAGGATCAAGCGAATTCAGTTTTTTTACGGCTTCTGCATCATCTGCAACCGTAGAGCAGAAGAACGGATAACTTATTAAGGTATAAAGCGATGTTTTCTCATCAGCTGTGTATCCCATCATAGGACTTTTATAGCCCTTATCACTAAAGGTTTTACACGCCGTAACCAGCTCCTGATAGGTGGTAGGAATACTAACACCTTCCTTTTCGAACAGATCCTTGTTTATAAGCATACCATAGGTACTCGAGAACACAGGAACCATCGGAAGTGTTCCATCCTCTGTCTTCAGCAGTATGTTGCTTCGAATACAGTCAAGATCCAGCCCCAGCTTGGAATCTGACAGGTCCTCAGCATGATCTATTGAAGCCTTGTACTGCTCACGACCATACATCCAGGAGTTATTTACATAGATGTCCGGTGCATCATTTCCGTTAAGTACTGTTCCGATCATGTTGTTATAGTCATCTATTTTTGTATAAGCAAGCTCTACATTCGGATAGATCTCATTAAAACGGTCAAATTCCGTTTCCAGTGCTTCAAAGTTATCGTAGCCACCAGCCACATTAATACTTGCTTTTGTCGAAGTATCCAAAGCCGGTTTGAAGCCCTCTTCCGTTTTTGCCTCCTGCTTCTTACTGCCACATGCAGCAAGACTAAACACCATCATCGCAGATAATAAAACACATATTTTCTTATTCATAATAGTTAAGTCCCCCTTGTCATTATTTTACTCTATGCTTAATTCTACGGATTTCCTTGATCACAAGTTTTATATCTATAGGCTTTGCAATATGTCCGTTCATTCCGGCATTCATGCACTCAGTAACATTTTCCGAAAATGCATCAGCCGTCATTGCAACGATAGGTATGGAGCTAGCCCAGGAATTCTCCAGCTTTCGAATCGTCCTGGTTGCATCCAGACCATTCATCTCAGGCATCTGAATATCCATAAATATTAGCTCATAGCTTCCCTCAGCCGCTGTACTCATCATATCTACACAGACGCGTCCATTTTCTGCACGGTCACAGGTGATACCAAACATTCCCAGCATATTGGAGATAATCTCCCAGTTTATATCTATATCTTCTGCAACAAGAATATGCATACCCTTTATATCAGAATAGTCATCCTCCGGTTCTATGGACTTGGCCTCTTCGCCAATGAGTTCATTAATCTTGTTATAGAGGGTGGATCTAAAAATTGGTTTACTTACAAAACCATTTGCACCTGCTTCCTTTGCCAATTCCTCAATATCCGACCAATCATATGCAGATATCAGCAGTATCGGAATATCTGAGCTTACCTCCTTACGGATTCTTCGAATTGTTTCAACACCATCCATATCCGGCATCTTCCAGTCAATGATCACGACACTGTAGTCACGCTGGTTCTTTGTCCTGCTACTTAACATTTCAATCGCTTTTTCACCACTACCAGCCAGCTCTGATGCAGCCCCCAGGGATTCAAGCTCATCGACTAATGTCTGAAGCATGATCTCATCATCATCAACGATAAGAACATTAACATCCTCAAGTCGCATCTCTTCCCGCTGTTTATCAGCCTCTGCAATATCCAGCGTAACAGTAAAGGTCGTACCCTTGCCCTGTTCACTCTGACAATCAATCGTTCCTCCCATCAGTTCGACCATCTGCTTTGTAATGGCGAGGCCAAGTCCGGTTCCCTGGATGCTGCTAACACGGCTGTCTGTCTGACGCGAAAACGGCTGATACATCGTCTCCATATATTCCGGACTCATACCAATTCCTGTATCTGCCACAACATAAGTAAGTCGAACACAGCCCGGAGCATCGCTCTTTTGTTCACTCAGAGATACACTTACGCTACCTCCCGGCTCTGTATATTTAATGGCATTGGAAAGAATATTGATGTATATCTGATTCAGACGTAGCTGATCAGCATACAGGTATTCCTTTTCCATCTGATTGATATGGAATTTGAATTCGATATTCTTTTCCTTGATCATCGGCTGTGATATATTTACAAGATTCTCCACCGTCTCCACCAGGGAAAATGTAAGCGGATTCAGCTTCAGCTTTCCGCTTTCAACCTTGGATATATCCAGTATATCATTGATAAGCGTAAGCAGGTGATTGCTTGCAAGATTGATCTTACGAAGATTCTCTCTTGTCGAATCCACATCCCCAAGATTCTTTTCCGCTATAGTCGTTAGTCCTATGATTGCATTCATAGGTGTGCGGATGTCATGAGACATAGTTGACAGGAAATCAGTCTTTGCCTTATTTGCAGACTCCGCTTCACTCGCAGTAATCTGAAGACGTTTATTTAACGATAGCATATGGAAAAGATCGCATAGGAATAATATCAATAAACCGGCAGAAACGAAGCCAAAAAGAAGCCAGTTATTTCTTTTTACTTTGAGATCCTTTGCCGGAACAAGACCAAGCATGGTCCAGCCGGCATAAGCTGACACAGGAGTAAACGCAAGTATACATTCCCGTCCATGCGAATTGATCATTGAAATGGACCCTGTCGATGATGTAATACTTTCTATAAGTTTACCGGCCGATTCCGTATCCGTTTGATTGTAAGACTTGTAAAACTCAACGAAACTGGAATTCTTAAAGCTGCTGCCCTTCAGAATATAATCACCACTTGCATCAATTAAAGAAATCTCCGCATTCTCCAGCTCAGTCTGAGGGAAAACCCATTTCTGTTCAAGATCTGAAATAGGGATAACCCTAAGCAGGATAGCATCTATAGTAGCATTTTTATCAGGATCAACGAGCACAACTCGATTGCAAAAAGCAAGAGATTGTTCCCCGTTCATAGGATTTGTATAAGCACGGGTTATGTTGATTGCATCACCGATCTCACTTATCCAGCTTGTGTCCTTAAAAAGTCCAACCCTTTCATAGGACACAGCATAGTCATCGGACGTATCCTGTTTTGGGCGCGTCGAAAGACCCTCGAGTGTATCAAGGGCAATCAGATGTGCCGAAGTATTTTTTAAGACATGTGAGTTACGGATAAATCCTATTGCCTCCTCCATGGTCATGCTACTATTGTTTATATAGCGCGACCACACATCACATATCCTTTGCTCACCCTCCAGATAATTCTCCGTCACACGCTCCATAGTAACCGTTGTATTTTCAAAATACTCTATCTGTCTCTGATAAGAAGCTCTGCTTTCATATCTGGAGTAGATAACAACGAAAAACAATATGGCAGCTATTATAAATATATTGACTATGATAATCAGAATCTTTCTCATATATCCCCTTTTCATTTGAAAGACCGTTTATATGTAACCCCAAAGCTTTGTTATAAGCTTTGTATCGGAATTCATTTTAATCCCCTCTGATTTATTTTTACAATACTGATTCCATTATACTAATTTACGAAACATTTGTTAACAAAATTCATCAATTTCATTAAAGATTAAAGGTTGCGTTTAAATTTTCATTTAATATATGTCAGTTGTATTTCATGTGACACTATTGTGACAAGCAATCATATATAATGAATTCAACAAAAACAAAACAACTTCAAACGAAAACAGATTAAATAATCAATAGAATTAAAATGAATGGAGGAAAAAGATATGAAGAACGATATGAAAAAATTAGACTTTAACGAACTTAGTAACATTAGCGGTGGAACAACAGCGCAGACTTATGAATTAATATCACTTATGGAAGATAATCCTAGGTTGAACGAAGAACTGGAAAACGGACTTATTTGGGCAAAAGGTGATTATAATGGCGCATTAGAATATGCTCTTTATATGACCTTCAGAATCGAGCCGGTTCTTTTTGAAACAAAGGGAAATTCTTACAGAAAATACAAATCAGGCAGCTATGAGGTCACTAACATCTCACACAACGAAATGTGTGAAATGATCAAGAACTACTAAACAGGAGGTAAGAACGATAAAAGGGACTATGCTCAAGCATAGTCCCTTCAGACTGTAGACAAAGTCAGGGGCGATGCCCCTGATTTTTCTATGTCAAAAGGCTGAAACCCCTTATATTTACTGGCTTTATCGGCTTTTTTATGGTATAATTATGATATCATTTCAAGGAGGTTAGCCGCCTATGATGACACAGAATACTGATAAAAAAAGAGAGCAGATTCAAATGTTCTGTATGGATGACTTAGTA
>CACYJP010000075.1 GCA_902774725.1 uncultured Lachnospiraceae bacterium | reverse complement strand
TCTCACGATGGACACCCTTGCCTTCGGCTATATCCTTCCCACTACCGGGCGGATTCGGGACTTTAACCCGTTAGAAACGTGCGCCGCTAGGCGCACAATTAATAAATGACAGCGAGAGGTTGAATCGCTGTCATTTGTTTATTATCGGATTATTTGATATTTCGAGAATATAATCTACCGAAACATTATAAAGTTGGGATAGTTTTATCAGTATTTCAGTAGGTATATCACGTTGACCTAGTTCATAATTGCTATACACCTGCTGAGAACAGTTTAGAAAATCAGCAACATCACGTTGCTTCATATCATGATCTTCTCTGAGATTGCGAATTCGACAATACAACACTGATGTTACCTCCAATCAAAGCGATAGTACCATACTGCAGTTTGTTGTATTGCGTTTTACAACAAATTGCAGTATGATTTATTGTGAATTATTTATAAAGCATAATAGGAGGTATATTTAAAATGAGGATAAAATCAAAAAGAGTAACGACAATTGTAATGTCAGGATTGTTAGCGTTTGTTTCGGTTTTTTCTCTTTTGGATTGTAGAGTTAATGCGTCGGATGGGGTAGAAATAAATGATACTAATTTTCCGGATGATAATTTTAGAGAAAAGATAGTTCGTCCATTTGATTTAGATGGTGATAATTGGTTGTCTGATAGCGAAATAGACAAAGTGACAAAAATAACAATAGATCGTCATAGTGCAATAGATAGTCATAGTGTTGTAGTTGAATCTATGGAAGGTATAGATTATTTTAGTAATCTTGAGGAATTACAGACGGATGTGAAAATGGATACTCTGGATGTAAGTGTATTTCCTAAATTAAAATTTCTAGGTTGTGGTGATTGTGACTTGAAAAAGATTATTTTAAATGAAAGTATAACCGCAATTAGCTGTGGTTATAATAATAATCTTAAAACAATAGATGTTAGTAAATGTAAAAACCTTAAAATCTTGTACATTGCTTATACGGGAATTGAAACATTGGACTTAAGTAATAATCAGAAACTTGAAGAATTATATATAGATGATACAAAGATAAAAAATATCGATTTGAAAAGTAATAAGTCCTTAAAAAGATTTTGGTGCCCTGAATGTAATCTGACCGCCTTGGATGTAAGTACATGTCCTGAATTAACACATCTTAGTTGTTGGGGTAATAAGATTACTAAACTTGATTTAACAAATAATAAAAAACTGGAACTATTATATTGTGGTCAAAATAACATAACTGAATTGAATTTGGACAATAATAATAATCTTTCGATACTTGATTGTGTTGAAAACAAAATTACTAAACTAGATTTAAGAAATACAAAAATACATTACAAAGAATATAAGAATGATGGTGGTTATGTATTATGTGATAGTGGTGTGAAAGTATTGTTGCCTGGAGATTCAGAAGAAAAGAAACAGGAGGATGATTCTGAGAAGAAGAAAGAATCACCAAAGTACTCCAACGAATGGGTAGATGGCAAGTGGTACGATGCTGACGGATCACAGACTTACAAAGGAACTATGCAGTGGAAGTCAAATGCTACAGGCTGGTGGATAGAAGACAGCACAGGCTGGTATCCAACAAATAATTGGCAGAAGATAGATGGAGTGTGGTACTTCTTTAAGCCTGATGGATATATGGCAGCGAATGAGTATTATAACGGTTATTGGTTCAATAAGGATGGTTCCTGGGATGAACAATATTTCCTGTCCTGGAAGCAAAATTCAACCGGATGGTGGGTTGAAGACAAGTCTGGCTGGTGGCCTGCATCAAGCTGGCTTAAGATAGATGGATATTGGTACTACTTCGATGCATCTGGATATATGGTTACTAACCAGTATGTAGATGGCTGGTGGATTAGCTCTGATGGAGTTTGCTATTAATATAATACTTTTAAAATACCTAACATTAAAAGGACACACCTTTGCAAGCAAGGGTGTGTCCTTTATAGCTTAGTAAGTTTTCGATTATTCAACTACAAAAATGTTACATTCTATTTCCAGTATCCGTCGGCACCAGACAATCAATTCCTACGAACATAAAAATCAATGTGCAAATAGCATTGCATATAAAGCATGTCTTAAACTCACTTCTTCTCGTTCTTTCCATAACATTTCCCCTTTTCATATAGTTTTTTATATGTCTACATTAACATGTGAAAAATCACAGGGTAGGTGCGATACCAGACAGAGTAATAGTTTTACTTTCTTTATTTATATCTACTACATACCATGTTTCAGTCCTTGAATTACCATCATAAGGATAACAATTATCACCCCAGCGTATTGCTGCACCAACCCATACATCGAATGAGATATCATCAGCAAAACTTGATTTTGTATCAGAAAGAATTACATCACCATGAGAATCAACATGTCCCCCACCTTGTACAATCACTTTACAGTACTCTCTTCCATCGTTCCAATAATAACGGGAATCGTTAGTAATTACATCACCAACAGAATAATCTGACAGATTTTTTCCGGCTGCATTTGCATTGATACTTGATCCGGGAGCTATACCCGATAGGACACTCAAGATCATGGCAACGAAAAGCGCTACCGCAATTTTACTAATAAAGCATTTCTTAACCTCAAATTTTCTTGTTGTTTTCATCACATTTCTCCTTTTCACATGGCTGTTTTTTTTATGTAGCTATATTACCATGTGATAAATCACAGAAATATCACAGTTCTGAAAATGTAATCTTTTTATTCGTGTTTAGGTTACAGTGTTGGTGCTGTACCTGTCAGAGTAACAGTCTTATTACTTACATCTACAGAGTCAACATACCATCTATTTGAAACCTGATGACGAGCTGTATCATATGCTTCAAATTCTTCTGACCAAGTATTGTAGTCCAGAGTTCCCTCTGTATATACTGCTACTATCCAAGCATTACCAACGCGGTGATCAGAAGCCTGTACCTTACCGCCAGCCTTATAGCTTCCGCCCTTTAAAATCAGAGTAAAGTATGACTGATCAGCATCCCAGTTAACGAAATCAGCTACTGTAACTGCTTCACCAACCTTATAATCTTTGAAGAAAAACTTAGGTGGATACTGTGTACCTGTCAGAGTAATAGTACTATTCTCAACATCAATTGCTCCTACATACCATGTATCTATAATACTGGCAGTATTAAGATCTCTAGGCTTAAAAGCGTTGCCACAATCATTATCTAAAATACCATCGGAAGATATAGTTAATTTCTCGCTAATCTGTATATAAGTATACATCTCTGGCTCATCATCATCCCAGAATTCTCCCAGTCTCAGAATTAAAGTGAAGTCTGTATTTTCATCATCCCAAGTCAGCATAGCATCTTTTGGAAGCGCTTCACCAACAGAATAATCTGTCAAATGCTTTTCAGCTGCATTTGCCTTAATACTTGTTCCCGGAGCTATCCCCGTCAGGATACAGAATACCATAGCCAGGGTAATAACTACTGCAATTGCTTTAATCTCACTTTTTCTTACTCGATTCATCATATTTCTCCTCTTCCGAATTAATATTATGTGTCTATATTAATATGTGATATATCACAGATGTGTCACAGCTCTGAAAAAGCACCTGAAAAAAATGCAATACTAAAGTTTATGTGTTAAAATAAAGTATATTTTTAAAACCCTGACACTTACGAGGAGAGCATCCGACCATGTACATAATCATCTATGATTTCGGAACAAGCAGCGTAAAAACCTGTCTTTTTGACATAAGTAAAACGATACGTCTCATCTCGGGGCACTCTGCCAATTATTCCCTGTATACAAGTGATGACGGTGGAGTGGAACAGGATGTGGATGAATGGTGGAATGCTATATGCTACACCACAAAAAAAGTTTTTCAGCTCTGTGATGTTAAACCCGAAGAAATCAGCGGGATCGCATTTTGCACGCAGATACAGGGTTCCGTTTTCGTGGATAAACAAGGAAATGCACTAAGGCGCCCTATGAACTATCTGGATCAAAGAGGCGTGAATGAATATAAAAAATGTATGTGTAGCGGGCTCATAAAAGTATCCGGATGCAACCTATTCAAGCTCATGCGAAATCTGGCCGTAAACTATGCGGCATCAACCAGCGCCAAGGATCCGGTCTGGAAATACAAATGGGTAGAAAATAACGAACCGGAGATTTTTAATAAAACCTATAAATGGCTGGATATCAACGAATACCTGGCTGCACGTTGTACAGGAAATATCTTTCGAACTGCTGACTCAGCTTTTGCCACCTTCCTATATGATACCCGAAAAGGCCGTGAAGGCTGGAACAAAGGCTTACTAAAAATGTATGGTATAAATCCACGGCACCTGCCAAAGATCATCAACTGTACAGATCTTGCCGGCGAACTAACGGAAAAAGCAGCTTCTGAGCTTGGTCTGGTAGCGGGCACTCCCGTATATGCAGGGGGCGGCGACACAACCTTCGTAAGCATCGGCGCAGGTGCAACAAGAGTCGGAGATACACACATCTATGTCGGAACCTCCGGATGGGTCTCCACCTTCTTAAATCATCAGGTGGTGGATATAAACGCGATGATCACCGGCGTCCTCTCCGCCTGTCGAGGCTACTACAATTATTATGCGGAACTGGAAACAGCAGGCAAGTGCATCGACTGGATAAAGGACAATCTCATACTGGATGAGCTAGGCGACTATATAAAATCTTCAGAGAATACATCGGATTTTGAATATCTGTTCAAAAACATTTATACGTACATCTCTGATGTAATCAGCAAGGTTCCTCCCGGAGCGAACGGTGTGATCTTCACACCTTGGCTTCACGGAAATCGATGCCCATTTGAGGATACTAAGGCCGCAGGAATCTTCTTTAATATAAAAATAGATACCACTAACAAGGATATGCTCCGCGCCATATTCGAAGGCATATGCTATCACCTCAGGTGGTTACTTGAGTGTGAAGACAAAAAAGTGAAAACCTCCGATTCCATCCGGTTTGTGGGAGGCGGTGCTCTCTCTCCCGTATTTTGCCAGATGCTATCTGATATCACCGGACGAAGAATCGAAACCATAAACAACCCACAGGAAGCAGGAGCCATCGGTGCCGCTTTGGTTGTGGCGGCCGGCATTCGCGGATGCGATGTCCGGAAGCTGGCCAAAAAGCTGGTGAAGCCCGTGCATACCTATGTTCCGGATTTAAAGAATCAGAAGATCTACGAGAGAAACTACCGGGTATTTAAACAGCTTTACAAAACCAATTCTAAGAATTTTAAAAAGATTAACACTTGAACCAAAAGGAATTAGTAAGGAGGCAAAATGGATACTAACAGGATCCTGAAGGAAAATGAAATCGAAGCTAATCGTGTCCTGACACGAATTCTTCTAGACACCCTGGGCATAGTTGTGATAACATGGATCCTTTTTGAAACCGGGTTTTTCTATATTCGCGTTCAATTCCGCGAGCTGATGATTTCCAATATTCTGCTACTTGCTGTAGCCGCTGCAACCAGTAGGTATTTCAAGTACGAAAAGCCTTGGATTAAGTATATTCTGATGGGTGTGATGACCATCGTTTTTGCCGTGACCACATCAGAACTCACCTACAATGTCACCCTGCTGATTACTATTCCAATCCTGCTGTCCATTCGATATTTCAACAAAAAATATACCATTTTCATCGCAATCCTTTCGATCATCGTATTCTATCTCGCTTATCTGTATGGCGCCAACCACGGTATGCTGGATATGAATTTTGTTCAGTACGCCCCCGGCACAACCATCGTAACAAATGATAAAATGTGGTTAGATGATGCCGTGAGAGACATCCCTTACAACAGCTCTCTCATGCTATTTAACACCACTGTTTCTGACTATTTCGTCAAGCTTCTGCAGTATATAATTATTTCCGTAGCAAGCGTTGCACTTGTAGGCTGCTGCCAGAAGCTGATGCAGAAGCAAAAAGACCTTACAGAAAGTACAGCAAGAATCGGTGCCGAACTGGAGCTTGCAGAGAAGATTCAGCGCGATATGCTCCCAAGTATCTTTCCTACATTTTCTGAGCAGAAGGAGTATGACCTATATGCCACTATGACCACTGCAAGAGAAGTAGGCGGAGATTTCTACGATTTCTTTAAGATTGATGATGACCATCTGGGACTGGTAATCGCCGACGTCTCCGGTAAGGGAATCCCTGCTGCGATGTTTATGATGACCGCCAAGACTACCATAAAGGACTATGCCCTGACGAACAAAGATACAGCAGAGATTTTCACAATAGCCAATCAACGGCTCTGCGAGAATAATAAAGCCGAAATGTTTGCCACCGCATGGATCGGAATTCTGAATATCAAAACAATGATCCTGCAGTATACAAACGCCGGACACAACTACCCCCTTCTCATGCGGAAGAACAGCCCTTGTGAGTTTTTGGCAGATTCACATGGACTCTTTCTAGCCGGTCTTGATGATACAGAATATGAGAAAAGCGAGATCAGACTCTCTTCCGGAGACCGCCTGCTCCTTTATACAGACGGTGTCACCGAAGCTCACGGTCAGAACAAGACCATCTATGGAGATGACCAATTGAAAAAGGTCTTAAACGAAACAGCCTCTGAAAAAGGCGAGATCGTTCTCTCGCGTATTCTTGAAGATGTAAATCAATTTACAGAAGGAATAGATCAGTTTGATGACATCACCATGACGATACTCACCATCAAATAACCACTTATGAATAAGGAGGACTTAATAATGGAAAATGAACTTGAACTTAAAACTCAAAAAGAAGGAGATGAACTGACAATATTCTTAAATGGAGAAGTTAATACCGGGACCGCACCACAGCTGAAAGAGATTCTTGACGCGGAACTACCTAGCCTGAACGTTGTAACTTTCGATTTTGAAAAATGTGATTTTGTATCCTCCGCCGGTCTCCGTATCCTACTTTCCACCTTCAAAACATTAAAGAAAAAAAAGGGCAAGATGAATGTCATCAACATCGGTCCTACTTTTAAAGAATCCCTTAACATTACCGGTCTGGATAAAGTATTCGGGTGCAAATAACATGAATGTATATGATTTTGACGGAACTATATATCATCCTGACTGTGCCATAAGCTTTGCTCTCTGGTGCATGAACAGACATCCCTCCCTTTGGTTTACTTTTTTCCCAAAGGCAGTGAAGACTATGATTCAACATAAGCGGGGGAAGGTCCCTAGGTATGTCATGGAACGCACCTTCTTCAGTTTTTTGTGCAAGGTAGATGATTTTGATGTGCAGATAGAACGCTTCTGGGACAAGCACGAAAAAAGAATCTCCGAATGGTATCTTGCTCAGAAAAGGTCGGATGATCTGATCATCAGTGCTTCTCCGAGATGTATCATAGAACCGATAGCGAAAAGACTCGGTGTAAACTGTGTGGCGTCGGAATATGACCGTGAGGTGGGAGCTTTTGTGGATAATCTGATGTATGCCCGTGAAAAGGCAGCTTACATCTTCGATCAGGACTTCCCGGAGATTGAAAACTTCTATTCGGATTCACTTGCAGACACTCCTCTGGCATTATGCGCTGAGAAGGCTCACCTAATCACGAACAAAGCCAGAACAGTAAACGACTGGCCGGAACTGGATGAGGAAACCTTAAAGAAAATACACGAGAAGATCGACTCCGGATGGTCGGTCCATTTATGATGCAGTTATCACACCGAAAGCCCAAGAGGTAACATGAATATGAAAAAACTAGAAGTCGAATCAACTATCGATAATTTTTCAACCATCATGAAATTCATAAATTCTGAGCTGGATACCCTTTACTGTTCCGATCGAACCAGATCCCAGATAAAGCTTGCGATTGACGAAATATATGGCAATATCTGTTTCTATGCCTATGACTCTGAGGCAGGGCCGGTCACCATATGTGTGAAAAGTGAAAAAGAACCGCCTGCCATAATCATCTCTTTTACAGATAAAGGAAAGCCCTTCAATCCATTAGAAGCAGAGGAACCTGACCTGGAACTAGACGGCGAAGACCGCCCAATAGGCGGTCTGGGAATTTTTCTAGTGCAGAGTACCATGGATGACCTTCTCTATGAATATAAAGATGATCAAAATATACTGACACTTAAGAAAATACTATGTTCATAAAATCCTGTTGGTATAACCTTTATTAACTTCTTGTATATGTTTCTACCTGAATACCATCATCCAGTGTTAAAGAATCGCCATCAATTTTATATTTATTTTCTTCTGAATGTTTTTCTGAGCTTTTTATTATAAGCGTGTCAGCCTTAGGTGTAGTGTAAGTAAACGCCAGCTCAGAATCGGAAGAATCTGAAAATGTGATTTTTCCTGAACCATCTTCATTGAATGTGTAATATATAGTAAGCTGATCTTCTCCTTCACCGACAGTAAATCCCCATGTGCCTACGATAGAAGCATCCAGAGTCCCATCAGCAGCCTCGGTCTCTGAAGCTTTTGCCTCGGTCTCTGAAGCTTTTGCCTCGGTTGTCGCCTCGGTTGTTGACTCTGCTTCTGTTGATATACTGGTTGAAGCTTCTGTTGTAACAGCTGCTGTTGTTTCTTCACCCTTTTCTGAGTTGGATGAACAAGCAGTTACAGAAAATGCCATAGTTACAGTAAGAATAGTTGCGATAAATCTTGATTTTTTCATTTATGATCGAACATACATCATCTAATGACTTATCACCACTGAAGTAAGCTTTTGTCTCTTCACTAATAATGTCCCATACTTTTCGGTCACATTCATAATATCCACTACATGTATCGATAAATGCTCTAAATGCCTTTACATCATCCTGTGAAACTGCCTTTCGCGAGTACATAGGATCACCATTTTCCATACCAGGCTCAATATTTATCTCGTTTCCATACTTATCTGTACCTGACTCTGTCCATGTAAATGTATCTGCATATACATCAAAGACATCATTTCTGGTTGGAATACCTGACCCATTAGCATACATCTTGCTTTGGCACTCCTCTGTAAAGAGATATCTTACAAAGTCCCACGCAGCTTCTTTATCTTCACACTGTGAAGACATGGCTACAGCAGCTCTTAACTGGAATATTCCGGCTGATTTATTTTTGCTCGGATATCCCTTAAACACAAGATTACCATCTGCAACCTTTTTAAATTCAGTATAATTACTTGGATTCAGATTAGATACCGTCGACAGAAGGACTTTGTTATTTCCAAGCAGCTCTAATCCGTCTCCATCAAGCAAAGCATCCTCTTCGTCACTTCCGGTATTACACATCTCAACCAGATCTTTAAACTCCTGGGAGTTAAATGAACACTCACCCTTATCCCAGTTTATATAATCATTTACTGTACCGCCCCACATAAATGTGTTGAGCATAGTATCTTTATTACAGGATACGAAGATTTCTGAATCCTCAGGCATGGAGTCTACACAATTCTTCACCTCTGCCATGTCCCATCCGGCAGCTTCACCTACAACTGATTTATTACCTACCATCGAGTATACACCTACACTCGGACTTGTATAATAAAGCTTACCATCCACAAGCATATTTTGATAAACAGAAGGGATTATATCACTCTCTGAAAGCTCCGCATCCTTCTCAAGATATGGAGTAAGGTCCTCAAACAGTCCTTTTGCTACACATTGATTTATAGTCATATCACCAAAGTCTATTGTTATATAATAAAGATCAGGAACTGTACCTGCAGCAACATCTGCACTAAACTTTGCCGTAGGATCCTCAGCCTGTGAATAATCAACTATTGCTATCATGTTTTCGTCCTGAGATTCATTGTAGTCCAAAACGATCTGCTTGAATTCAGAATTGTCATAACTAAAAGATGCAACAGTAAGTACATTTTTATCTGCTATATCTGATGGATCAGCCTTTGTATATTTCTCCAACACATTTGGTGCAGTGTAATCTCCTTTTCTTGTGAAGCACAGGAATGTATCTGCACTTATCATATCGAAACCGAGCATACAATCTGAGTTGATTCCTGAAGAACTGAAATCAGCTATTTCAGTTGATTTATCACCATCATAGTTATATCCATATATTGCACTGTTGGTTGTGTAATACAGATCATATCCGTCTGTTCCCTTTGCAATACCGCCATCTGTGATATATGTTGCAAATTCCAGCCCCTCATCCAGCTTACCTGCAGATATATCTAGTTTTCTAAGTTTTCCTTTGGATTCAGGGGTATTTGAGGATTCATAAACAACCACATCTCCATTAGCATCCTGACTAATATAACCAATATCACTATTAGACTGACACTCTGCTATAGTATTAAAATCCTTATCGAAAACCTTGATTTTCTTTGATTCATAAACTACTACCAGATTGCCGTCTTTATCAAAAAGAACCGCATTTATATAAGTATTTTCATAAGCAGCTTTATATCCGGGAGCCTCTGTTGGAGCATCTCCACTGGTTTCGAAAAACTTCATGCTTGCCATGAAAGAATCCTCTGAAATTCTGGGATCAGTGGAACTTATACGAAAAACCATTGTTCCATCAGGTTTAGAACCCCAAAATGCCATTTCATTTCCCTTTTCGGTTTCATATACAAGCTCAGGTGTACCGCCTGTTATCGGAATCTTGTATAGACGAGCAACATTTTCTTCTGTTATAGCTTCACCACCGATCACACCGTATCCAACAACATCTGAACCCGTAGCAACATCCGGCGAATCATTTGTACTAAAGTAGATATAATCACCTGCTACCATGTATTTAGCAAATGTTCCCTTAATCTGAGACAGATCAAAACTATCATCTTTTTTAAATATATTGATGTTTGAAACATTTTTAGATGTTTCCAGCTTGTTATCTGTCATTACTCCCGCTGAAGCAGATGTAGGATTCTTTGCAGATCCTTTTGTATCTCCATCGCCACAAGCAGCTAATCCGAGCAGCATTGTCGATGCCAGTGTCATACACATAATTTTCTTAAAATTTTTCATTACCCTCACTCCTTAAAAATGATATATTTTTCTTTCAGCGGAGTCATAATAGAACAAAAAAGCATCAAAACGGCATCAAAGACAAAAAATATTTTTTTCGGACTACGCAGCTACCAGCCAATCAAAAAAACACGTCCATGCAAGCAAGCTTGCAGGCGTGTTTCTTCATAATTATCGTAATTAATCTCAATTATCTTCCTTCATAGCACTTCTGATTCTGCTTAAAGATTCAGGGGTTATGCCCAGATATGTCGCGATATGTTTTTGAGGAGCACGGTTGCAGACATTCGGAAATACCTTTTTGAAATGAATATATCTCTCAGTAGCATTCTCTACCAAAAAGCCATTCTCCCTATATAGCTTATAACGCACGGAGCTCTCAAGAATAACTATCCATAAATCCTTGAAAGCTGCATTACTATGGATTAGTTCCATCACTTTGGATGTCTCACAGAGCATGATGGTGGAGTCTTCCAAAGCCTCCCACATGCACATACGCTCTTCGTATCCGAAGAAGCCCTCATCCATTAAGAGCGACCCTTCCACAGCAAACCCTCTGGTTATATCATTACCGTCACTGTCAATATAATAAGAACGTGCCAGACCGTTTAACATTAGGCCACCGTACTCGGTATCATCACCGACTGACGCAATTAAAGCTCCTTTGGTAATAACTCTGAAACTGGACATAGCGATCAGTTCACCAAGGACTTCCCTTTCTGCCGGTATGTTATACTCAGTGGCAAGTTTCACTAATTGCTCAACTATGTAATCTTTATCCATTGTACACCTTCCTTAATTATTGTGGTTCCCATACCCCTTGCTGCCTGATTCCCGTTGCGGCAGCCGCCGAAGTAAGGCTATCGATTTCAGCAGGCTCAAGGCTTACTCTTAATGCCTCGACAAGAAGCTCTGCATATTTTTTCTTCGTTATACCAACTATCGGAACAGCACCTTTTGCAATAGCCCACAGAATCGGGACCTGCGACTTATCTATATCATACTTCAAAGCTATCTGATTCATAAGTCCCAGAAGCTCTTCTATTTTCTTAAACTTTCTCTTCGGAAAAGCCAGATTCCTCATTGAAAATGTAGGGAAGTGATGCTTGGCATTATATCTTCCCGCAAGCGCCCCCTGTTCAAGAACCATGTATGCGTAATATGTTATCCCTTTACTATTGCAGTAATCGATGATCGGCTGCTGGTCATTCCTAAGCAGGCTGAAATGATTTTGAACCGCTCCGAGTTTAAAACCTTCTTTAGACAGAACATCTTCTGCCATCTTTATATCCTGCATAGATACGTTGGATATTCCGATAGACTTGATACGTCCATCCTTCAGCAGAGGTATGGCATCCTTCAGATTTTCTTTAAGATTAATCGGTTTATGTATCCAAAAAAGATCTGCAGAACTAAGACCGAGCCTCGTCATACTTTCCTCAAAGGACTTCTCGAGATCGCCCGTTCTAAACTTCTTGTTAGGGAAATATTTTGTTGAGAGAAATATATCCTCTCTCCCATTTATGAACTTCCCCAAAAGCTTCTCGCAGGAGCCCATACCATACACGGCGGCCGTATCCCACTTGATCAGACCGAGTCTCACTGCTTCGTCAAAGGTTTCTCTCAAACTGTTTTCATCATAACTCTGTCCAAATACCATTTTGGATCCATTGTTTCCCGGTCCCCACGCCCATGTGCCTATCATTACATCCTTCATCATCGATGTACCTCCTTCATATCTCATGAAGACAGGATATCATCTATCAATAACTCTTGCATTGATGTATGTTAATTCATCTTACTTAAAACCTTTCCCAATGTATCTGCGCATCATAATCTACATCTATCTGCTTTGTAAGAGCAGCACCCTCAGCAGGTCGTCCAACTCCTATAAAGCATGGTATTAGATATTCATCAGGAATATTTAAAGCCTCTTTCGCTACAGTCTCTTCGTTCCCCAATGGGATTCTGACATTACATCCATACCCCTCTGCAGTTGCAGCAAGCCATACATTTTCTATGCTGCACCAAATAGATGCATGACAGTTAAGATCCGACAAGCAGGAAGGATTTAGAATATCTACCTTCTTTTTCATCAGCGGAATTATAATTGCAGCAGCATCGATTAACATTCTGTATTGCTTTGGCACAGCAATCTGATAACTCTCCTTCTGAACGGGATCAGAAATAAATGTCATAGCATCCACATCCTTTACGGTCAGATTCTTAGGAACTCCTTCAATTACATTTTTCATAATCTCTTTATCTGTCACCACTATGTAATTCCAATCTCTGAAATGATCATTTGCAGGCGCTGTATATGCCGCTTTAACAATTTTCTCCAAAATATCCTTAGGAATACTCTCTTCTGCAAAATCTCTTATACTATGTCTTGAATTAATTGCTTCATAAAAATCCATTTATAATATCCTCTCCGATTTTAAATATATAATCTTTAAATATATAATCCCAACATAAACTCTATCGCGATTCGATACTATTCGCGGTTACAGTTTTATCTTATCATCAAACTTATATACTGTAAAATGAGTTTATGTTATTATTTATAAACACCCTTACTTAGATTACAGATATCATTAATTTCTTCATTGTGATAACAAAATAATAATACGATAAAATCGTCATTATTCCGAAAATAATTATCTCCGCCAACGAACCTCCAGCAGCTTTAATTCTCATAAAGATGCCCATAGCTAAAACCGCAGTTACAAGAGTTGCTGCCTTTACTATTATCACTGGTCCAAGAATATATCCCAGCTTATTTTTTGTTTTAAGCAGATATGTAACAACAAAACAAGCAGGAACGATGAAGCCTAAATCCATAGCCTGTATTACGAGTGTTGTACAGTTATCCAATCCCTCAGGCACAGTCCCTTGGATTAATCCCTGGAATATCCGTCCTGACCACATAAGGAATATTGCCACACCACAAAAGATTAAGAATCTTTGAAGTCCCTTAGTTGGCATATTATCCTTGATAACATTTATTACACTTTTCCTATGCAAATTGATAATACATAAAACAAACCCATAGAAAGAAAGTGCCATGTTGAACACATACAAAAGAAAAATACCATTATAGAACATGAGAAATGCATAGCTCATATATGTATAAAGCATATATCCGAAAAGGCCAGTCAAAATAAACTCTCCCAAAATACTCTTCTTCCTTATCATAATAAGTGATATTATCATTCCAGGAACTACAAGTATTAGCGTCACCATATCCTGTGCTATCGCCTGAACTGCACTTGAATAGGAGTTCATCGCATAAATACCCTTGCCATAAAGCGTTACTTCTGTGCCGAAGGTTGAGAGTATATTTTTATCTGCGATTTCACTCTTTGTAACCAGCGGAACTATACTGCAGATAACTGCGATGACAATCACCAGAATCGCAAGAACATAAACTACTTTTTCTGATTTACTTTGATCATTCATTTCCTAACTCTCCATAGTCGCCTTTACTATCGGCTCAATATATGACCTATCTACCCAATCGCCTCTCTCATCTTCTTTACAAGCCATAAGTGCCTGCTCCCATATCTCATATTCTGAAGGATTCTTTTTCCCGACAGCTTTTCTGAGCATCTTGCAGAGCGTTCTGTCCACAAATGTCATCGATTTCATATCAAATGTTCCTCTGCAGTAAAAGAATTCTATTCCTTCGAGATCACCCTTGAAATTGTGCTGTCTTACAGTTTCTACTGCACTCTCTTCAAATGGAGAAGCGCCACATGCATAAACGATTATCTTTTTTTCTTTTAACTTACCAATATTTTTTTTAAGGAAAGGTATACATGCAATACCAGATGCATATACACCGCCCCCAAGTATGATCACATCTTTTTGTGCAACCTCATTTATATCAGCTTTATCAATCTGGAAACATGAAAAACCCGTTTCTTCTGCGATCCACTCAGCATACTGTTTTGTTGCACCATATTTGGATTTATATAAAATTATTCCACTCATTAAATCTCTCCTCTTAAATTCTTTTCAATTGCAATAATCGTTTGGATAGTTGTATTAATGTCCTTTTCTGGAATTCCTTCAAACATCTTCATCATAACACCTTGACTCATAGAGTCATTTTTGTTACAGAAGTCTCTACATGTATCTGTTAATACAATCCTCTGCTTTCTCTTATCTGTATCATCCTGTTCAAACTTTATGAACTCCTTCTTCTCAAGTTTTAGAAGAATTTGTTTCACATTCTGATGTGAACTTCCAAGAATGTCTGACAACTCCTTCAGTGTTGGTGACTCGGTACACATGTTGATACAGATGATTGCAAAGAACTGCTTCCAGCTGATCTCCTGCATCATACTATCCGCCATAGCCTGAAATCTATTTTCGAAAGCACTTAGAAGTCCGATCAGATAATAATTGGCTGGTATCCCGGAAAAATCCACTTTACCACTTTTAATAACATCTTCTAAATTCATAAAACGCCCTCCAAATAAAGGTAATATATTACTTTTTTTAAATGGTAACATATTACCTATCTGAAGTCAATGATTAAAAAAACCTGATTCATATTTCATTTATGAATCAGGCCAGACTGTTATTTTTTACTTTTCACAATAAATCTGAATTGCTCTATCCACAAACTCGCCAGTTCCATCTCCACCGGCTCTATCTATGTTAGCATTCATTTCTCCTGGTGCACTGTATGCTTTACCAAGACCAGAAAGAATCTCCTTTGTACAGTTATACATCTTATCAGTGATAAAATCCTGTAACTTCTTCACCTGCTTCTGTACCATATCTGAGGCAGGATCCTGCTCCTTCATCCCACCAAATTCTGTGAATATCATCATCATATCTTTTACGATATTTGCATTATCCTCAGCGGTTCTACCCTCACTTTTCTTTTCATACTCCTTGTAAGCATCCGTATCGCCCCAGGACTCCTTTGCCTGAGCTGCATATTCGTCTATCTTCTTTGTATCAAATGCTGTAAAATCCATAATATTATTAACTCCTATCTCTTTTATTCCACGTGCAAGATTAAGCAGATTCTCAATATGTTCCTTCTTAAGCGTGAGAAGCTCTATCTGCTGTTCAAGAGCTTTTCGTTTATCAAATTGAGGACTATCGATTATCTTACCAATATCTTTTAGAGGAAATTCTAATTCTCTGAAAAGTAATATCATCTGTAATCTTTCCAAAGCTGCATCGTCATACAGCCTATATCCTGATTCAGTATAGTCCGACGGTTTCAGTAGCCCTATGCTGTCATAATATTGTAGAGTGCGTATACTCACTCCGGAAAGCTTACTGACTTCATGTACTGTCATCACTTTTTTCTTCCTCCCTCTTACGTGTTGATGTAATCATAAACTATTACGTAACGTTAGAGTCAATAATTTTTTCTATTTATTTTAATTCATAGCTTCGGTCATAATTTCAATCGTATTTTTTTGCAATTGTTTTTTCAATCGGAAATATTATGAAAAAAATAATCCGGGTTATCATTTTAAAGACATCACATAAATCTGACACGGGTTAGCCTCATCCCAGTAAAGCGGAAATAATTCAAACTCCTTAAACCCGCAGCTGATGTAAAACTCATTTGTCTTATCGTAATCTTCGTACATACCCATCTTTACAGTCTTAACCTGCATAAATTCATAGCCCAAAGACTCAGCAGTCTTCTTCGCCTGTTCAACGAGTTGACGACCAATTCCCTGCCTGTGATAATCTTTAAGCACTCCCATTACAGCAAGTTCAACAGTGGACTTTCCTGTCTCCTTTAAACACAGGAATCCCATAGCCTTATCACCATCTTTTGCCGCAAAAAACATCCAGTCTACACAATCTCTGATATAACCTTCCCGACTCTCTTTGACCTCAAACCATTCTTTTAAGCCTTCAAGAACTGTTCTCGCTATATTCTTTTTTTCTTTCGAATTCTTTATATATTCAATCACTTCTAATCATTCCTCCATTTTTATTTATTCTGGTTCTCTTTTTCATGTCATTCTCCATCTCCATATTTTGTCGATACTATTTCAGCTTTATTCCATCCTTGAAGTTTCGTGGTGAGCTATTTTACAAAACAGATCTATCTTTCTATCATTATCTGCATTCACCCTCGTCTTTGGATCAATGAAAATCATTTCTCCCGTAAATTTCTCTATCCCTATCATCTTCTTAATCCTATCAAACGCCTTCTCTGCACCATTACCACTCTGGCAGGCAAATACGAATATCTTCTTTCCACTCATTTTATCCTTCTGATCACTAAGGAAAGTACAAATCGGAGGAGCCGGACGGCTCGCCCATACAGGGAATCCAATGATGATATTATCATATTTATCGGGATCAAATTCATATGGCTTTAATACTGGCCTTTCACCCATCACAGCACTCTTTCCACCCCACAGAAACTTCTTAGCACCCTTGTCCGGATATGCCTTATCAGGTTCAATCCTGATCACATCCGCACCAAGCTTTGCAGCCATCTTCTCTGCGATCATCTCACTATTTCCAAGCATAGAATAATATACTATAGCTGTACTCATATTATTTCTCCTTCAAAATCTTCTTAGCCTTATTGCACCATCTCAGATACGCTTCATAAGTCTCAATTCCAAACATAACTGTCAGATAAAAATGGAGATGGTCCTCCTGATCCAGAACCTTTTCCAGATTCTCCTTATAGATCTTAAGTAACTCAAGATTACCCTTAACCTGTTCCTCAAAGATTTCGATATTTCGGAGCGTCACACTTCTATCTTCTGAACCACCAAAGTACATTTTAAGAAGCGTCTCATACTTGAGATCATTTGTTGCCTTCTCATCATTTAACCATATCTTAAGAGTATCCTTACCCTTCTTGGTTATCTGGTAAAATATCTTCTCACGACCACTGCTAACATCCGCTTTCTTACGCTTTACAAGTCCCTGCTTTTCCATATCACTTAGTGCAGGATAAATACTTCCAAAGCTTCCTTTCCAGAAAAAGCTGATCGCACCATCTATCTGTTTCTTTATATCGTATCCTGTAAGATCCTCATGTGCGAGAAGTCCAAGTATCACAACATCTATCTTTCTGTCTTTAGCCATTTTTCATCTTCTCCAAGTCCATTTATATGATAGAGCCTTCTTAGGACAGCCATCCACGCAGGCTCCACACTGTATACATTCTGTACTTTTTAAAATGCTGCTATCAACTACCATCTGCCTTACATCTAGTCCCATTGAACAAGCCTTATTACACATTCCGCATCCAACACATTTATCCTTTTCAACCTCGATATGAAGTTGAGGCAGATGCAGAAGTCTTCCAATCGTACTACCGATCACCATGAATGGTGCCATCCAACAGATATAATGACAGGCAGCTCTCCTACCATGAATTAACGCCGGAAAAACTAACAGCATAACTACTCCATAGTATATCACATAGTTATAAATGCTCGAAACTGAAATGCCATGGTCAGTCATATAAAAAGGATTAATTGTCACGTCATTTTTCCCGCATATAAATGTTACAACCACAGCTATTATCCACAAAGTCCATATCACATATTTGATTTTATCTCTCTTACCCTGTTTTGCTGGATCATCCTTAACCCTCATGGCACATTCCTGAAGACCACCAGCTGGACAAAGATAACCGCACCACGCTCTCCCCAGAAACATCGACAGAACAAGCATCAAACAAAATACTATAAAGCTGCCGTTAATTATATGCTCCATAGCCGCATTGATTATAAGGTATGGAGAGAAATACCATATAGTAATAGGGAAAGCCAGAAACGAAATCAGCAGT
>CACYJP010000074.1 GCA_902774725.1 uncultured Lachnospiraceae bacterium | reverse complement strand
GTAGCTTCCATCTGAATACTCATACCACCAGCCTGAAGAGTCAGACTTCCACGATCCGCCGGCAGCAAAAGAATTTGAATTTGCTAATGAAACTGTAATTAAAAGACATAAAGCTAAAACTACAGCGATTTTTCTTTTCATTATGTCGAATCTCCCGAATATTTATCGAATTCAATGCTAAATCAATTATATATACATTAGTATGCATATTCAATTAATAATAATAAGTAGAAGTAAAAACTCTATTTAACTCTTTTTCATTCAAATTTGCAGCAATATAGTCCAAAACAGAAAAATCGGTTGAGAAAACTCCGTTTCGCAACCGACTTTGTCTACAGTCTGAACACTTAGTATAAAACTAAGTGTTAAAAAAATTATTCAGATTTTATAATTTCTCGTGGTACATTTTGTGTAATTGTTTTTGATGGATCTTCTTTAACTGCATAACTTCCATAGTAACCATTAATAGATGCTTCATTTAAAGTATCAAAATAATGTTCACCAAATGCATATCTTACTGTATATAATTGATATTTACAAGTTCCATTATTTAATGTATAGTCACCATAAAGTGTATCTGTACCATCTATTTTGCTATTAAGTAAAGAACCTGCATATTCAGAATAACAACATTTATCATTCTTTCTATATTCTTCAAGTGTTGAATATTTTGTTGCACAAGAATTGCAAAGAAGATAATTTGTAGTTGTTATTGTTCCATCATCATTAATATTAAATGTACATCCACTTGTGAATCCTGGGATAAAAATTGTGTATGTTTTATTATCATCCCATTTTTTAGGTGTAGTGTCTTCTTTTATTTCAGTAAGATTTCCAGAAGAATCAGCTTTATATTTCTTTCCATTAACAGTAATTTCTTGATTTTTTACAATTTTTCCATTACCATTAACATATTTTTGAGAACCATCTATAGTTACTATTTTATTTGTAACTGTTGTGATAGAACCTGTTGATGATGCTTCATAGACTATGTCATTTACTACAAATGTTTTATTTTTTACTACATAGCCATTTGCATCTGCATAATATTTAACATTTTGTATTTTTACAAATGTATTAGTTACTAGCTTATCATATCTATCATATATTTTGTTCCCAGAAATATATGGTTCTGTTCTGGTGTTTTGATTATTATTGTTATTATTATTGTTGTTATTATTATTTGAATCAGATGGTTTCTTTTTATTTGGTATCCATGAACCATTCTTATCAAGATAATAACCATCTATCCATTCATCTGCTGCCATATAACCAGATGATTTAAAATAATACCAAGAGCCATCTATTTGTAACCAAAGTCCAACCGGATACCAGCCTGAAGCGTCTGTATACCACCATCCTGTGGAGTCACTAGCCCAATAGCCGCCGGAATAAGCTGTATTCCACGTTCCGTCTGCATTCAGCCAGCAGCCATCTCTATATTCTGAATAGTCCATATATCCGCTACTCAGAAAATAATACCAGTAGCCGTCTATCTCTGTCCAGCCCAGAGCGTAGCTTCCATCCGAATACTCATACCACCAGCCGTTTGAATCGGCCTTCCAATATCCACCTGCAGCAAAGGAATCTGAATTTGATAATGAAAATGAAATCAAAAGACATGCAGTTAAAAATACGGCGAGCTTTCTTTTCATTATATCAAACCTCCCATGAGTTTAATAAATAGATTTTTCCGTCCCTTCTCACTCCCAATAACCTTTAGCATTAAACCAGTACTTTATTCCATCAATCCAGAGATACTGGCTTACAGGATACCAACCGGCAGAGTCTTCGTACCACCAACCTGTTGAATCCTTTTTCCAGGTACCACCGTAATACTCTTCAACCCATGCGCCGTCTGCTCCGAGCCAGCAGCCATCACGGTACTCACTGTAATCCATGTAACCATCGGCACAGAAGTAATACCACTTTCCATCTATCTTCTGCCACTGATCGTGCGGATACCAGCCTGAAGAATCTTCAAACCACCAGCCTGTGCTGTTACTTTTCCATTCTCCCTTTGCTGTATAGCTTGTTCCACCATCAGCATCATACCACTGACCTTTTATCCATTCATTTGATGGAGCAGGTGCTTTTCCTGATGGTGTGCCGTTGCTGCCTTTTGAAGTGTCTGAGTTACCTGAAGATGGTGGATAGTTCGAACCACCGGTTTCTATATTGACGCTTGGAGGTGCAGCCGTAACTGCACTCGAATTGCCTGAAGGAGCAGGCAATGTATACTTTACACCGGTATTTCCGGTAGCAAAAGGAATTGGTTTTGGTGGTTCTTCATCAGTTCCATTTGCATTAACCATAGCAGAATAGTTTGCCGCTTCATCTAGATGGTATATTCTATAAGCGCCTGCTTCGAGCTCTCCCATCGTTATCCTTCCGTGAGGATAGCAATTCTTTGCCCCTTCCGGAACATCAACTACACCGAACTGGACCGCCCATGTGAAGGCTCCCCATGCATAATAATCAATCGAATAATAATCACTGAACCAATCTGTTCTTCCATAATCAAAGGAAGTGCCAAGCTCCTCCACTAATGCCAGCCTGTGAGCCATAAGAGCAAAATCCTCTCTGTTAATCAGTTCATCCGGACAAAACTCATCCGCGCAGATACTTGGATAACCAAAGCATATATTATTAGTCTCTGCCCATATGACCGCCTGTTCATATGGAGTACCGGCAACATCTGTAAATCTGGAAGGGCCTTCTACTTCAGGACTTCCTGCACTCTCCCAAAGCATTTGAACAGCCTGACCCCTGGTAGCAAAAACCTCTGAATCGGAATGTCCATCATTTGTATCTATAAAGCATTCAGAATAAACCTTTGGATTACCACCTTCAGCTATAATTGGCTTTCCATTATCTACACAAAGACAGTGAGTAAGGTCCTCAAAATACTCTTCGCTTCCGCCAAATTCGATATTATAGGAATGTACTTCTCCAAGATGTGATTCATCCGCATAATATCCCTCATAATATGTCTTAAGCAGATATGGATTATTACTTATATCTACTGAAGGCACAGCCCCGAGACCAAATGCGTATAGATTGTAAAGCTGATAATTCTTTGAAATATCAAGAGACGGAAGCCGATAATCGCACTCAAGTCTGAGGTCGGCGAGTCTTGGATTTTTTGTGACATTTAGGTATTTCAGGTTACTATTATAGCCACATATCAATAGCTGTAAATGTGGATTATTACTCATGTCGAGTCTCGTTACATTGTTTTGAGCACAATTATAAAATTCAAGTCCATAAAGGCCACTTATATCAACATCTCCAAGGTTCACATTTTCCCATATGTCAAGTCTCTTAAGCAGCTTGTTATTTGACAGTTTAAGTGAAGTAAGCTTATTCTTAAATGCGTCCAGCTCACAAAGCAGTGGATTATTAGATAAATCCAGTGATTTGAGGCCACACTCGCTGCAGAAAAGATTTTCAAGCTTATTATTATGACTGATATCAAGACTTGTAAGATTCGGATTAGCATTGCATTCCAGATATGCAAGCTCAGGATTGTTTTCAACATGAAGTTCAGATAGCTTGCAATTATAGCAATATACCCACTGCAGCTTATCAAGCCCTGTAAAATCCAGCTTTGTAAAACTGTTATGAGAACACCATATTCCGACCAGCTCTTTGTTTTTCGAAAGATCCCAGCTGGAAATGTTATTTTGCAGACACCACAGTCCCTGTATTTCTGTAAAATATTCTATTCCCTTTACTGATTTTATTCCGCGTCTTTCACAATGAAGATTCGTGACAATATCTCTTTCAGCCTTAGAAAGGACCTCATCTCCATTAGTATCATAGACCCTCACCGCATCTCGGAAATTCTCATCCGGAAAATTGGTCGGATTAATTGCAACATCTCCTGCTCCGGCAGCTTTAACCTCCGGAATCACCCCGATATTCGAGATAATCATACCCACGGTGATTATCCCGGCAAATAGTTTTGATAATTTTGAATAGCGTCTCATAAACCATCCCCACTCACTTATTAGATACTCAGGTTTTCTCCCGTGAGTCCTACATACGCTCCCTGCTTAGCCTCTGATGAATCAGGGTGAGCAAGCAGCCACTTGTTTCTTGCCCAGAGAAGCTTATCCTCGAAGTCCTTCTCCTCTTTCTTCTCATAATCTGTATTGGTGTTTCTAGGAAGAACAACAGCAACTCTGAAGCCTGCATCATCGAGCATACATGGTGCATAGTGAAGTGATGTAGCATACACCTCTACTACTGCTCCTGCAGGTGCTCTGAATGCAACAACGTCTGCTGTATCAAGCTTGCCGTCTACTATCTTCTCCTGCTTTGCAAGAAGCAGAACGAAGTCAGTTGCACCGATGTTGATCTCGCTGTTTCTATGATACTCAAGACAGTTAAGAGCCTTGTTATATCCCCAGCACATACCAAGCTGAATCGGCATACCGCCAAAGGCATTATCTCCCAGCTCCTTCATAATACCGCAAGTCTCAAGTGAATCGATCCAAGGCTCATAGGCTGTTCCTTCAGCCGGCATCTCAACCTTGTTCATTGCAGCAATCAGTTCACTTGTGTCATATCCTGTAAGCACCTTTCCAAACTCGGCAAATTCAGGATCATTGACTGAATAAATCTTCATATGCGTAACCTCCACAACATTATAATAATTCTTATGTATTATTCACCCTCATTTTCTTCAGGCTTTTTATTCTTCATCCTCTTCATAGCACTAAAGTACCATATAAGGCCTGAAATCAGTATTCCAACACCGGATATAATAAATATAACTCCCTCAGTAGTTGAATTACCAAGCTTCCCTACTCCTACACATATAAGTCCTATCACACAACCAAAGAACATAATCGATAAGATAGTCAATAATGTGTACCTAAGCCCTTTAGGAAGTCTTGTATCAACACTTCCCTCCACTGTAGCATCAAACAAAATATATAAAAGTATATCCAACATTATCTAGTCACCTCGTTTTGTTATTTAATACATTTTATTTTCCATCTCAACTATATCACTAATAATTTACTTATTTCTTGTCCAGTATATCTGTATTAGTCTGTACCGGCTGGTTCGGCTGGATTATCTGGCTTGGTTGTGAAGCCTGCTGCTCTATAGCAGTCTGCTCTAGCTTCTTCAAGCTCTCCTGTGCCTTCTTCTCAGCCTTTTTATCCATCTTCTTTATGGTTTCGGCATCCAGCACGTCATCGGCAGTCAGATCAAATTCATCCAGAAGCTCATCCTGACTCAGCCGTTTATAAACATATGTTCTGAAGAGTGCATAAATAACAGAAACAACAGGAATGAAGATAACCATACCTATGATTCCGAAAAGGCTACCACCTACTGTAACAGAAAGCAGTACCCAGATACCCGGAAGTCCAACCTGACTTCCAACAACTCTCGGATATATCAGATTGGATTCTATCTGAATGAGTACGATAAATGCAATCACAAACACGAGTGCTTTTCCGGGATCCTCTGTCAGAATCAGAAGAGCTCCGAACACACATGCTATAAAGGAACCTACTATCGGAATGAGCGACATAACCGCAATCAGAACACTTATCAGAAGTGCATACGGAATTCCAAGAAGCGTTGTTGCCACGCTGAATATTCCGCAGATAATAATTGCTTCCGTACACTGTCCAGCTATAAAGTTCGCAAATGTCTGACTTGTAACCTTTGCGATATTTCCTACTCCATCTGCATTCTTCTTTCCGAAGAAAGCATAGGATACCTTCTTCAGGTTCTTGCAAAGTGTCTCCTTCTGAGCAAGAAGATATATAGAAAAAACAAATCCGAGAATAGATGTTACAACAACAGAAACGATACTTGTAACGGCATTTATACCACCCTGAACGATGACACTCATATAATCCTTCAGATAATCGGTGAGTGTCTGCAGGAAGTTCTGCCATTCACCGGCAAAATGATTGATCGCATTTAATACCTTTGGCTGATCGGCAAACTTTGATTCTGCCCATGCCGTAAGCTTCTTAACACCGCTCGGAATACTCTGAACAAGCTGTGTAAATGTATCAACTATCTGTGGTATAAAGATAGACATAATAAGAGTAACAACTACTATTGCAAATAAAATCGTAACCACAAGAGCAATTGCTCTTCTTATAGTGTCCCACTTAGGTGCGCCGTATTTCTCTCTATTCTTGAAAATGCGCTTTTCTATCGCATTCATCGGTACATTCAGCACGAATGCAATACCAAGTCCCAGTATGAACGGAAAAAACACTTCAAAGAGTGTAGTTAACATTTTCCAGATAAAACTAACATTGAAGATGATTATGAAATTGATAATAAGCGCAGTGCCTATAAATATCTTTTTCCTGACCTCTTCATCCTTCCAGTACTTCAAATCCTATACCTCACTAATAAAAACTTATGAATCTATATTAGCATCTTTTGAGTTTTCTTCAATATATTTCCTTCGAGGTGCGACCTCTGTACCCATGAGTGTACTTGTTATTGAGGATGCTTCGGCACGGCTCGAGATCATTACCTGCTTCAGGACACGGTGCTCCGGATCCATTGTAGTTTCAAAGAGCTGGCTTGCATCCATCTCACCAAGACCCTTGTAACGCTGGATGAGGAACTTGCCCTTATGCTCGCGGCGATACTTCTCAAGCTCATCATCAGAATAAAGATACTTAGCTTTCTTGCCCTCTCCGACTCTGTAAAGCGGAGGGATTGCTATATAGATATGTCCTTCTGTGATCAGCTCAGGATAAAATCTATAGAAAAATGTAAGAAGCAACGTTGCGATATGCGCACCATCGACGTCCGCATCGGTCATGATTATTATCTTATCATAATTAAGCTTCTCTATATCAAAGTCATTTCCGAAGCCCTGTGAGAAGCCGCATCCGAAGGCATTGATCATAGCCTTTATCTCTGCATTTTCAAGAACCTTTGTTACCGGAACCTTCTCAACGTTCAGAATCTTTCCGCGAAGAGGAAGGATCGCCTGATACTTTCTGTTACGTGCAGACTTTGCAGAGCCACCGGCGGAATCACCCTCGACGATGAATATCTCACATTTGTCTGCCTCACTGCTTTCCTGACGGACAAGCTTTCCGTTTCCTTCGAAGGAGAACTTATTCAGATTGATCTTGGTCTTATTCTTAGCCTTTTCCTTCGCAGTCTCAACCGCTCTGTCTACGATATCCTTAAGCACCTCGTAGTTACGGTCAAAGTAAACAGTGAGCTGCTCTCTCATTATTGCATCAACAGCCTGAGTTACATCAGTGTTAGAAAGTCTTGTCTTGGTCTGTCCCTCGAACTGTGGATCAGGATGCTTTACTGAAACGATTGCCTGAACTCCCTGTCTGATATCCGCTCCGGAGAGGTTTGAATCCTTCTCCTTCAGAACGCCCAGCTCGTTACGTGCATAATTATTTATGATCTTCGCAAATGCAGTCTTATAGCCTGTAACGTGTGTACCGCCCTCAGGGTTTGTAATATTGTTTGTGAAACCAATTACATTTTCATCTCCATCCTCTGTGCAGACGAACACGATATCGGCCTCGATACCATTCTTCTCACCCTTAAGCGCAACAACCGGTGAAGTCTTTGTGAGATCCTTTGAGATATCCTCAACAAAGGCACTTAGTCCGCCCGGCTCATGGAACACCTCAGGTGCATAGCCATCTCTCTTATTTTCAAATGTAATCGTCAGCTCAGGATTCAGATAAGAGGTCTCCTTGATTCTCTGACGTATCGCACTTGACTTAAACTTAACTGTCTCGAAGATAGTATCATCCGGATAAAGAGTAACTCTGGTTCCCGTCTTCTTTGCAGGAACGGCCGGCTCACTCGGAAGAAGCCCGTCTATCAGCTTGGTCTTTGGCTTACCGTACTCGTAGGTATCGTGATATACATTTCCATCACGATATACATCTACGATGAGCTTCTTTGAAAGCGCGTTAACAACCGCAGAACCTACGCCGTGAAGACCACCGCTTATTTTATAAACTGAGTCATTGAACTTTCCACCTGAGTGAAGTACTGTAAATACTACTCGCTCCGCACTCTTCTTTTCGGTCGGGTGCAGATCCACCGGGATGCCTCGTCCGTCATCCTCGATAGTTGCAGACCCGTCCTCATTAAGAGAAACATATATATTTTTGCAATAACCGGCCAGATGCTCATCCACTGCATTATCGATTATCTCCTGCACCAGATGATTCAGTCCGGTTCTGCCCGTACTACCTATATACATACCGGGCCTCAGTCTTACAGGCTCAAGCCCCTTCAAAACCTTTATCGATTCACTATCGTATGTATCAACTTTCTTTGCCATATATCACTCCACCGATTTATTTTTTATTTCCTTTGCCACCACGCTTAACAGCTTTCATATCGGAAAGCGGTTTACCGTTAAACTCTATGTCATTTCCGCCTGAAACAGCGCTTACTACATAGTCTCCTCTTCTCAGCGAGATAAGTGCAACTCCACCGGCGCCCTTACCCTGAACAGGAAGCTCATCGCTTCTGACCTTGATGGAATATCCGTTATTGGTCTCAGCAACTACGTACTCGCCCTCGTAGCCTACGTAAGCAACATCTGTCTTCATTGCCTGTGAGGTCTTACGTGAAGTATCAAAAAGGTCTGCACTTACACGCTTTGCCTTACCTTCGACTGTAACCATAACAAGGTTACGCTTCTCGTAGCCCTCTATACTGCCGTCTTCAAGTACTGTGTATGGCTCCTTAACCTTTGCTTCTTCAAGCACAGCCTTCGCTGTATCGCTATCTAAGTTTCCGGCAGGATTCATCTCAGATACATTTAGCATTGCCACAACATCCGCAGTGTGACTCATTCCGCAGAATTCAAAGATCTGAATACCCTTATCTGTTATCCTGAACTTCTTATCCTTCTTGGTCTGCTTCTTCAGGATGTCGGAAACCTTGATGATATGTACCATTCCCTCGCTATCAAAAATAGCAATTCTGTCGGTTGACATAACATTTAAATCAAACTTCCTTACAACATCCGGATTCTTCTCAAATATAGCTCTCGGTGCAGACTTGATATAGAAGAATCTATCCAGAAGAATTGTTTCTTCAGTTGCAACAACCTTCTCCTTCTCAACTACAACCTCACCGATGTTCTCGATCACTGACTTTCTCGGAGCCCCGTAATTCTTCTTAAGCTCCTCGATATCACTGATCATCTGCTTCTTCATAGCAGCCTTTGATTTAAGAAGCTTCTCGTACTTAGCTATCTTCTTCTCAGCCTCAGCGAGCTCCTTCTTCAGAATATCAACCTCAAGTCCGATCAGCTTCTGAAGTCTCATTGCAAGAATCGCATCTGTCTGCTTTTCTGTGAAATGTAATTCCTTCGCATCAGCTATCGAACCCTTATATCTGAACTTGATGTTATCTGTCTTACCGTACATGAGACACTCTTTTGCTTCCTTTGTTGTGGATGAGCCACGGAGTATCTCGATTATAAGGTCAATTACATCGACCGCTTCAAGAAGTCCTTCCTTTACCTCTCTTACATCCTTCTGATCAGCAAGGAGTCTTTCATACTTCGCTGTATAGACCTCCCACTTATATCCTGTATAGGTTTCAAGAATCCTGCGAAGTCCCATGACCTCAGGCTTCTTATTATATATACAGTTCATGTTGACGCTGTAGTTTTCTTCAAGGCCTGCCTTCTTATAAAGGAGATTCAGGATCTTATCTATCTCCTCATCAGTCGTTCCCTTCTTAACATCTATAGCAAGGCACTCTCCGTCCTTATCTCCTCTGTCAGCTATATCTACAACTGCAGGAAGCTTACCCTGTCTTACCAGATCAGCTACTGTGTTCAGGAACTTTTCTGTAGAGCCTATCATTGTATAAGGTATCTCAGTAACACATATAGACTTTCTTCCTCGTCCTGCATCGCGAACCTCAACCTTACCACGAACCTTTATCCTTCCGAGACCTGTCTCATATATCTGAAGGAGTGTAGCTCTGTCAGCATTTATAATTCCACCTGTTGCAAAATCAGGTCCCTTAACTATCTCAAGCAGCTCCTCTGTCGTTATATCAGGATTCTCGATATAAGCTATCTCAGCATCAGCTACCTCACATAGATTGTGTGT
>CACYJP010000073.1 GCA_902774725.1 uncultured Lachnospiraceae bacterium | reverse complement strand
ACTATATCGTCTGCAAGTCCTGTGTCTCCGACGCCATCAGTCGTGATAACTATATTTACATTTCCTTCCGGAACTAAATATGCAGTCAGGGTTCTTTCGACCGGATTCATATCATCATCGAAATCGACAAAATTCACTATATCTGTTAAAGGATAATAATTAACAGTGTTGCTATCCTTATCTACCCATGTCCAGGAAACGAGTCTGCTATATATATCAATTCCCCAGCCGGAAACTTCATTTTCTCCGGCAACCAGTCCCGGCTCATCATAGGTATACTCTACCTGTACAGGATCAAGACCATCCACATCTGCTTTGTAGGTAATCTTGTACTTGATAGGCTCCCACTGCGCATAAAGAACAACCTCAGACGGATCTAAGGATACTTTTCTGAAATCACCTGCCGGTATACCGGTCTGTCCGTTCTGATAAGCAGTTCCACTTCCGTCTGCAGCAGTATTCCAGCCCTTGAAGGTATAACCCTTCAGCTTAAAATCTGTGTCATCCGGAAGATCTACCTTGTCATCATCGGTGTACTCCTTTCCGACAGGGAACGTACCGCTTATAACGGACTCTGTATTTGAAGGAATATTCTTGGCATAATTAATTCCGAGCGTATACTGTCCCTCCATAGCGTAGAGATTACGTCCATTTTTGAACACACTCGTATCATACGCCGAACCCTGCTTTTCACCTGCATATATCCATCTTCCTTTTGAGTCGATAAATGTGTGATCGTCCTCAATGATAAAAGCACCAAAGTGATCGAGTACATTTGGCCTTGTTGCAGGCTTGGACTGATAAGCATCTATCAGCTTGAGCGAGCCGGAATCATCTGCAGGAGTAAAGTCCGTAAGGGCCTTATCGCCGTAGTGAACCGTTGCACTTCCATCCTTGGCAGAAGGTGTAACGTTCCTAAGAAGATTGAGCGGGATCTCAGGATAGAAATTATATTCACCAGGAGTTCCGCCGTCGCATAAAAGACCGTAATACTTCTTCGAAGCTATATCGGTATACAGCTCCTTCTCTGTTTCAACCCAGCCCTTTTCTGTGTCTGTAGGCATCCAGAACCAGAGCGGGGCTTCTCCACTCTTGTTAAATGTATAAACGTCGTAAAGACCGTAAGCATAGCCTCCGCCATCATTATTTTTGGTGTCGAAGTCTCCGTCCTTGATAAGTGTCTGGATTCCAGCAGGAGTATCTCCGGCAATGAGATCAATCTTCTGGAGATAAACAGGGGCTGCATTTTTATCCAGACTGCTGACCGGTCTTGAGCTCTCTCCATCAAGCAGCGTGGCGTATACATTTCCTCCGTTTATAACTACCTTGCTGTACCTGTCATCGTATGCGTCCTCGCCAAGATTTCCACCTATCCGGCCTATGACCGGATTATCAAAGTCACCCTGAGTTGCGCGAACCGTACCACCTGTGATTTCAATATAATCAATAATACTGCTGTTAAAATTACGATCGGTAATACCTGTATAATATGGTGAACCGATTACACTGTAACGGTCATCCGAATTATCAACATGAGCATTTATTATTCCACCTCGAATTGTGACACGGTGAAGCTTGCCGAGTACGCTGTTTCTGGTCCACGGACCAATAGCAGGACCATGACCATGCGAATGAAGGTTCAGAGTTCCACCATCTATCTCAACATAGCCCTTCTTTGAATCAGGCTTACAGCCACCTATACATACATCGTCAGAATCAATTGTTATATCTCCACCATGGATATCTATCTTTGAAAGTCCAAACCATACGGTATTTCCATCGCCTATTTCAGGAGAATCCTCATCGTTTGTTGGTGCAGTCTGGGCCTGTGTTTCCTCTCCGTTTGCAGGGGTGGTCTGTCCGTTTGTTGTGCTTTGGGTTGGAGATGTCTGTCCGGCAAGAGTTGGAATATAAATATCATCCGAACCCGGTATCGGATCAGGAATTATAATACTGTAATCAGTTTCACCCATCGCATAAGTACCAATACCAACATACCTGGCATCTATACGAATAGTACCGCCATTTATTGTAACTTCTGCTGTTCCCTCATTACCGGCGCCGATTCCGACATCCGGCTTATTCTTCCAATTATCGTCTGTCGTGATATCGATCTCGCCACCATTTATAACAAGGTTATATGCATCTGTTCGATATCCTCCACCAATACTGGCTCCACCTCTGGTAAATGTTCTATCAGGTTTTGAGCCAAGATCATGATAATGCCTTGCAGTTATCTTGCCTCCATTTATAGTGATATTTTTTGCCTCAGAACCAAGTGTAGGATATGGGAAAACAAAAACTCTATCCACAGCACACGCAGTACCAATTGCAGCTGAACCCAGATCACCTGCAACAGCAAATATCTCTCCACCATTAAAAGTAATGCCGTCTACAGAACCATAGCCATTAGCACCGATTCCGGGACCGCCATTATAATCATCAAAAGAAACACCATAATCAATACACTGAGATCCATAGGCATAGATCTTGCCATGTTCAAAGAAGATATTACCGGTTTCATATGCAAACAGTGTAGAAAGGCCGGCAACATTCGGAGAATAACAACCAATAGCACAGGTCCTGAAGCCATCAGGATCTGCCTTAGCTGTTATAATACCATTATCATTAATATCAGATAAAAAGATAAGCTTAGTAGTCTTGTTATTCTTTTCAATGGCCGGTCTGTGACCCTGGCCTAAGAATACATTTCCATAATTTCCATCATCCCAACGCTTGTCACTACGTGAAAACAGTCTGACAGTACCGCCGGAACCACCAATTATTACAGCAGGACGATGACTCGAAGAGCCCGGTGCGGTGTCATCAGGCGCGAGATACACACCATCCAGATAAACCAAAACCTCATCCCCCTCAGCCGGATCTATACGAAGAATAGTATTCTTCGCCTTACCGGTAAGCGTGTAAGTTCCATTTTCCGTAATTTCGACAACAATAGATCCATCGGTTTTATAGTCACTCTTCGACGAAAAATCATAAGTATCGCCGGGCGACAAATTAATATAATTTTCACCACCCGCGGCATCAAGCTCCGCCGTCGGAACCATCCAGAAAGTAAACAAAACGGCGGTTATAAACACCACAAATAAATACTTTATTCTATTATTACCCTTCATATCCCATCCCCTCAAAACAAAACCACTACTGCACCACTGATTATAACATTTATCCAATCCAACATTCAATCAATAGATGAGACATATATGAAATATGATAAAATAGAAATGTTATATCCAAGAAAAAAACAAAAAACTTGTTTGTATGAGTTGTACAAACAAGTTTTGCCATATAATAATCAGAGATTGCAGGCCGTGATATCCGCCACTTTGCAGCCAACCAGACTGATCAAGTCTTCGGGCGAGAGCTCTATCTGAAAGCCGACTCTTCCGGCGCTGACAAATATTTTGTCGATCTGTTTTACTGTTTCGTGGATGAAGGTCGGAAAGGCTTTCTTCATTCCGACTGGGGAGCAGCCGCCATGAACGTATCCTGTAAGCGGAAGAAGCTCCTTCTGCTTGATCATGCTGATTGCTTTTTCACCGGCCGCTTTGGCTGCTTTCTTAAGGTCCAGCTCTTCAACTACCGGCACAACAAAAACATAATATGCGCCGGACTTTCCCTGCGTCACCAGAGTCGTGAAAACCTTTGAGGCATCCTCACCCAAGATACCTGCGATTTCCTCTCCGCTCATCGTCGCGTCCGGCTCATACGAATGACTCTCATAAGGAATTTTTTTCCCGTCGAGAATCCGCATTACATTTGTCTTTTCTTCTTTCTTCATTAATTATCTCCTCAATCGTGCAGCTTTCAAGTTTCTAATTCTGATTATTGATAGGCTTTACCTTATATATATCCTCTTCGCATCCGATGATTTCCTTATCTTCAACCTTAACTGTGCGCTTTTTTTCAGGCTCTACCTCTATTTTATAAGCCTGTGTTCTATTTTCCTCAGCTTCCCTAATAACAGATGCATACGCTGCATTTGCCTCGTTGTTCATCTCGATTACCTTTACACATCCAAGTGTAAGTAGTCCCAACACTGCCAATGTTGCTACAGTCAAAATCACCTTTTTCATAATTCTCTCCTCCAAATAACAAATGTGTTTTCTTACATTTATTAATACGGAGGCAAAAATCAAAACCTATCACTTTTTATAATTTTTATATATGAGAAGTCTACTATTTGGTTTCACAGTATCTTTTGACATTTTGGCACATGGGATCTTCTCCCTTACTCTCCCAAAATCTTACTAATCACATCCTTCTGAAGTCTTTCCGGATCAGCACTGAAAATGTCGATATAATTCTCATCGCTGCTTCTATCAACGAATGCAGGGAAAAGGAACCCGAACTCAGGCTTTCCCGGCTCGTACTCGCCCTCAAGCGGCGAGACAGCACAGACAAGAAAATCGTAGACCTCCTCGGAATCCTCCAGCCACTCATTGTCAGTGCCCTTCCTCGGAACATCGTAGGATCCATAAAAGACAAATATGCTATACTCCGCATCTGTCTTATAATTCTCCCCAATGATTTCATAAAAAATACTAAGCAGCGCATCCTCCTTCAGCTCCGCCTTCTTAATCGCAGAAAGAAGAGGCCACATGCTGTTCTTTCTGGCCTCTCCCAACGGAAATCGATATTCCTTCAGCTGTTCATTTGTCCTTGAAAAAGGAATCGTCTTGGCAAGCTCCAGATTCCTCTTCGTCTCTGTCTGTGAAAGCTTACCAAAATGTATATTAAATGTACCATTCTCGAAACCTTCCTCATCCATATACGCACCCGCAACCCTGGCAAAACAATTGCGTGACGGATTCATACGGCGAGTCAGTTCCAGCATATCATCCCTGTTGATCATAATTTTCTTCCTGTCTCTGTTTCGAAGTGATACTTTACGATACCGCATACTATCTCCTTTTTACTCATACACAAAACCAAATACAAAATCCTCGAGTATCTTATTGCAGGTGTCACTATTTGCCTGCGGATAGGTGATATTTATACACACATATCTATCCCCGAACGCTTTCGCCTTTTGATAATATACATACCCATTTGCATCAACACCAGAAAGTATGTAGCCATCTGCTTCCTTCTTATTAAGAGAAAGGTTTTCCTCCCCGTAGCTGTTTACATACATCTCATATTCCTCATCTATAGTCATCGGAATATCAAGCTGCATAGCATCTGTGATTTCCATGTGCATATCAAGATCATAATTCTGCCATTCCTGAACATACCTCAGCGCATATGTTTCCTTGGTAATGTTGTCGAAGCCATCAGGGACAAAATAATAACCGCCGCGAACCATTTCGAACTTTGTACTAGCAGTAGTTGCAGCTTCTGTAGTTGCTTCAGTGGTTGCCTCAGAAGTCGCTTCGGTTGTTGCCTCTGCTGTCGCCTCTGTCGTTGCCTCTGTTGTCGTTTCTGTGGTTGCCTCTGTTACCGTAGTTGCTTCAGTTGTTGCCTCCGTAGCCTCGGTAGTTGATTCAGTCACATCCGCCTTCCCGCAGGCAGTTGCAGATATGAAAAGCAAACACATTAATAAGCTAAGTTTTTTCATGTTTTCTCCCTTCATTCCAGTTACACGGTAGCTATTTACGTTTTTTTGTACACGATATCTATCTTCTCTGGGCGAGCAGCCACGCCATTACATGCATTGCCTGCTTGAATTCTCCGTCTTCGATAAGCTTCTCGATTTCAGAAGCATCGTACTTTACAACATTCAAAAATTCCATTGCATCTAATGACTGCCCTGTTTTCTTTCGGCAGTTCTTTGCAACATAAATGTATGCAAGGTTGTCTGCTATTGTAGCATTTGATGGTATCGTTATAAGGTGAGACCAATCGTCGGATTCATAGCCTGTTTCTTCTAAGAGTTCCCTCTTTGCCGCTGCCAGTGCATCTTCGCACTCCGAGCCATCTGAACTCCCCGACTCTATTTTTTCTCCATATTGTTTTCCATCGCTACGTTCAATCCCACCTGCGACAAACTCTGTTGTCACCTCTCTTATTCCCTGACGGAACTGTCTGACGCAAAGATATTTACCTTCCTCATCGGATGCGACTATGACTACGTAGTCTCTTCTGCTGTAGGTATAATACGGCTCGAATACATTTCCATCCGGAAATCTGAACGATGACCTTCTGAAATCTATCCACTCGTCCTGCACGATATGCTCTGTGCTGACTTCTTCCCATATCAAGTCTTTATCCTTCATGTCTCTTTCCTTCATGTCAATCTCCATATCTGATCATCTCTTATAATTTGGGTACACGGTACCTTTTGCTGTTTTGGTACACAGTAACTTGTGCCATTATATAAATAACGCCTGCAACCTGATGAAAGCTCCACATTGCCTACGCATTAGAAAAAAGAGTCAAGCAGGTTATCCGGCCAAAGCCGGACTCACTATGAACAGGCGCTACTATCTAATTATGCTTCATTCACAAGCTTTCCGGTCATATGTTCAATGGTCAGTTCCAGACATTGAACTCTTGGAAATGCATTTGTCAGCTCGTGCTGAAGATACTCCTCATCATCTGTAAACTTCTGACAGAGCTTGGTACAAATCATCCTAGCCTTCTCTTCATCATCCACCAGCTTAACCCGGCCAAAAACTATAACGCTGTTTATGTTGAGGGACCATTCTCCCTCCTTACGATATCCCTTGTCATACACACAAAAACTGACCTTATCACATGCCTTGATAGCATCAATCTTGTGCCCAACTTTTGCTCCATGGAAATATATCTTTCCATCTTCTTCGGAATAAAAATGACTGATCGGTATACCGTACGGATATCCATCATCTCCGATCATTGAAAGAACTCCTCGTGGCTCCTCTTTGAGAATACAGATGCACTCTTCCTCTGATATCTGCTGTTTAAAACGTCTCATTTCTCTGAACATTTTTCTCCTCCTGGGTACACGGTACCTTTTCGCCAAAAGGTGCCAGGTACCTAATTCGAATGTACCAAATCTGCTATTTACTCACGTACTCAAGAATCCCTTCAATTATCTCCGGATTAGGATATCCTTTTCCATCCTCGCCTTCTCTTCCATAAGCCATCGCATATGAGAAGTTGTCGGCCATACATTCTTCGGGATCAATTACATAACCGGTATTTGTTCCGAACACCTCATTGAAGTTGTCGGCCTGCTCCGGCGTATAGTAGGTGTCGGTTCCATCGATTGGAATAAGCGCAGTTGTACCATAATCGAAGAACGTTTCCCCTTCAGTTTCAAAATGTTTTGTTGTCACAAAGTCTGTGAAACATTTGATATCTTGTCCGTTGATATGAAATGTTGCAAATGAATTATGGTGTTCAACATCAGGATTGGAGATGTGATACTCCTCGACACTTGGCGGAAGCTTGTAGTCATCAGCCACAACCTCAAAATGTATCAGCTTATACATATCCTCTCTGAAATCCGGATTACATCTCGTCAGACAATGAAAGAGCTCATGCCACAAAACCACTCCCAGATACTCATTGCATTTTTCCTTCATATCCTTATCACCAGATAATGCACCTTCAATAATCATTGAGCCAAAATATATCTGTGTGCCGTGCGTATACGCACCTGCTCCAAGCTCTTCCTTCATCGTGGTTTTGATCATCACTATCTCGTCCATCTCAGGAAGATAATATCCATTATCGACAAGTATCTGATTCATCCGACTGAAATACCCGTCCAGAAGCTCCTTCTCCTCATCCGTGAAGTCTTCTACCTGTTCCTTTGCAAAGGCCTGATATTCTTCCATCGTGGTATCCTTCTTCTGCATTTTGTAATCAAGGTCATTTTGACTGAACCCATCATAATACTCTTTATTCGAGAGCATCAGCTTTACCCCTTCTTCCTTCGAGGCATATCTATATCTGATCTCCTGTGTTCGCTTAGCTTTTACTGTACCGCCCTCACCTGTATTCATAAAGCAAAGCGCTATCACAATTGCTGTTATCAAAAACGGAATAATAAATAATAATTTTTTCTTCATATCGTCCCCCTTAATGTACGGTACCATTGCAGTTCTAGTACACTGTACCTTTCCACAAAAAGTTGCAATGTCAGGTTCTATTATAATTCAAAATAACGCTATAAAAAAGCGTTAAATTAATTGATACCGTGTACCAAACTGTGATTAATTTGATACACGGTACCGCTTTTACATGACTGCAACCTTGTGAAGTATTTTCTTTGCTATCTGACGAACTCTACCCGGAGATGTTCCGAGGATTTTGCTGGTTTCGGTGACTGAATGCTTTTTGCCACCTTGAACTCCGAATAATAACTCCGCCACGGACTTTTCTCTAGTATCCATTGTGCGGTAGATCTCTCTTAAGTCTTCCATATCTCCATCACACATATCATAGTATTCTTTGTCTGATTTCGAAAGCCTTTCATACTCTTCGAAGTCATCTCTTACTTCAGCGATAATCTCGCCTTCCTCAAACATGTTATTCATATCTGATGCACTTGAGGCTTTCCTTGCACAGCTTACCATCTTGGACATCACTTCGTAGTTCAGCTCTGTTCCACGTCTGTCGCTTTCGTATCTGACAGCTCGACTCCTTCCGACTCCGAATCGACCGGCAACTTCAACGGCGTCAATGTTTGCACCAAGGAAAATGAATTCCCAACCGTATCTCTCCTTCTCTTTCTCAATCATGTGCTTGATTCTTCCGTAGTTGTACATCGTACTTGCATTTTCCATTCCATCCGTCGTAATGATGAAAAGAGTCTTCTCCGGAACATCCTCGGTGCGGGCGTACTTGTGCACGTTTCCGATGTGATGAATCGCCTTGCCTATCGCATCGAGCAGTGCTGTACATCCCCTGACGAAGTACTGGTTATCATTCATCGGCTCAACCTTTCCAACCGGTACGCGATCATAAAGCACCTCAGTCTGATCGTCAAAAAGCACTGTCGAGATATACGCCTCTCCCTCTTCCTTCTGCTGCTTCTCAATCATTGCGTTGAAGCCGCCAATCGTATCGGCCTCGAGCCCTCTCATCGAACCACTTCTATCAATTATAAATACAACCTCTGTTAATCCTTTACGCATATCTTTGCCCTCCTTTTTTTCTTTGTTGGGCTCATTATATGACAAAAGAATAAAAAAACGGTCGCCCTGAAAGCGACCGTCTAAAACCCTTATGGAATCAGGCATGGCAGCCCATGTTCTCCGAGCTGAATATCCAGTTCGATCATGTCATAGATCTCATTTTCAATAAAATACGAGAAAATAATATCCGTCTTATCACTCGGCGAAAGCGCATACCCCGCACGTGCGAGAAGATCCTTTGTCTCGTCAAGATTGAGATGTGCCCCCACACAAAGACAAAGTGCCGTAAGCTTCTGCGGATGATAGTCCACATTATTCTTAATCTTCGAAAATGTCTTCTTATCCACAAGAGCACGCTTATAAACCTCAGCATTCTCCATGTTCTTTTCCTTGATCAGATAAAGCAGATACTGAGAAAATGTATCCGAAATGTGCTGCATTTTCTCCTCAAGCTCACTTTCAAGCTTGAGAATAGAATCGTCATAAGTGGAAGTCTCATCAATAGAATCTTCATCACATAATTCTTCTGCACTACTTTCATCTAACCTATTATAATCAACTTGTTTACGCCTCTTCTCAGAAAATAGCCCCTTCTTTTTTTCAGATTGCCTAGCTGCATTTTGATTAGCCTCTCTCCTAAGGAACCTATCCCTTAACCGTGCATACTCGCTAACGCTCTCCTCCACTCTACATTTCTCATCAACATAGTTCTGATCTATGTACTCCTCCAGATCAGGGAACAGTCTTTTTCCGAGACTATGCGCCTTCTCGTCAAAAACAACAAGATAAATGAGCATACTATTTCCGAGCAGAAATGCATTTATCTCGTCCATTGCAATTCGCAGTCCCTCTTCCTTCGGATAGCCGAAGCCGCCGGTCGAAATAAGCGGAAATGCAATAGAACGAATGCCCTTTTCCTTCGCAAGCTTAAGACTCTTTCTGTAGCATGAGCGAAGCAGGCTTTCCTCTCCTTCGGACCCATTGACAAAAAGCGGACTCACTGCGTGAATTATATATCTCGCACGGAGCCTGAATCCAGGCGTGATAAATGCATCGCCCTCAGGAACCTCGCCATCGGCTTCAGCCGCCTCGGAAGCGGCTTTCTCCGTCTCGGCGATGGCATTTCCGATGACAGGCAGGGTTCTTGCCTCCATCGACTTCACGTCGTCGAGTGTCATGTCATTCTTCAGGTATCGGAGATGCTTACGGAGCTCGTAAGCGATCTTTTCCTCATAGCGGGCG
>CACYJP010000072.1:2510-20336 GCA_902774725.1 uncultured Lachnospiraceae bacterium | reverse complement strand
GTAAAAAGCAGTATTGGTGTCATGGACGCACCCTGAATCTACGGAGCGAAAGCTCCGCACATCAGATGCTCTGGCAATTCAATTGCCGAGTAGTTCACGTTTGGTACAATAGAAATAGGGTGTTTTAAGCAAATATATGGGGAGGATATGCTTATGTTAAAAGAATGGGTAAAGGATGACAGACCTTCTGACGAGGAGCTGTCGGCGAGACTTGAAAAAGCAAGAGCTGAGCTGGCGGTCAGGCAGATGCAGGTAAAGGAAGCAGGACTGCCGGTGCTTGTTGTATTTGATGGATGGGGTGCTGCAGGTAAGGGAAGCGTCCTCGGAAGAGTGATCAAGAATATGGATCCGAGATTCTTCAAATGTGAGACTCTCACGGAGCCTACCAGTGAGGAAATAAGGAGACCGTTTCTTTATAGATATTTTGTGAGGATTCCAAAGGAAGGAAAGTTCTCCTTCTTTGACGGAAGCTGGATGGGCGAGGTTACCCAGCAGTATCTTCAGGGCGAGATAAGTAAGAAAAAATATAAAGAGCATCTTACGAGTATAAAACGTTTTGAACGAACTCTTAATGATAATGGTTATCTCGTAGTAAAGATGTTTTTTCATATAGATGAAAAGACTCAGGCTAAGCGACTGAAGAACCTGGAGAAGGATGCTAATACCAAATGGAGAGTATCGGAAAAGGATCTGTGGCAGAACAAGCATTACGAAAAGTGTCTGGATGTATATGATGAGTATATCGAGGCAACAAATCAGTTTGTGGCTCCATGGTACTTTATTGATTCATCGGCCAAGAAGTGGGCAGAGCTTCAGGTTACGGAGATACTTATTGCAAGCATAGACACAGCACTTGCGAATGCAGAGTCAGAAAGAAAAGCCCCGCTCCTGCAGAATACATTTCCTCTCAGGGAAACAAAGAAGCTTTCCTGTATCGAGCTGGATAAAACTATTACTGATGAAGAATACAAAAAGGAGCTGGATGCACTGCAGAAGAGACTGGGTGAGCTGCATAATGAGCTCTATCATAAGAAGATTCCTGTTATCATTGCTTATGAAGGCTGGGACGCTGCAGGAAAGGGTGGAAACATCAAGAGAATTGCTGCTGCGCTGGATCCAAGAGGCTACGAGGTTCATCCTATCGCGAGTCCGGAGCCTGCTGAGAAAGCTAGACATTATCTGTGGAGATTCTGGAACCGTCTGCCGAAGGATGGTCATATAGCGATTTTTGACCGTACCTGGTATGGAAGAGTTATGGTTGAAAGGCTCGAAGGCTTCTGCTCAGAGAACGACTGGCAGAGAGCTTATAACGAAATAAATGAATTTGAATATGAGCTTGCTGATTGGGGTGCAGTTGTGATAAAATTCTGGGTTCAGATAGATAAGGATACACAGCTGGCTAGATTTACCGATCGTCAGAATACCCCTGAGAAACAATGGAAAATAACTGACGAAGACTGGCGAAACAGAGAAAAATGGGACCTCTATGAGGCTGCCGTCGATGAGATGCTTCAGAAAACAAATACGAAGTTTGCTCCTTGGATCGTGCTGGAGTCAAACGACAAGAAGTACGCAAGGATCAAGGCGCTGAAGACCGTGATCAAGGCTATCGAAAAGAAACTTGCAGAGTAAGTCGACTCATCTTGAGCTTTCTTTGTAATATAAAGCACTCAGCTCAGCAAGGGAGTTGACTCCGGTTTTTGAACGGATACCGGCAAGATGACGCTGGATGGTACGCAGGGTTACACCCTGTATATCAGCCAGCTCTTTTTGTGTCTTCTGGGGATTCTCCAGAAAGTACTTCAGAGTCATGCTTTCGTTTTCGGAAAGATTGTATTTCTTGATGAACAGGATCATGTTGTCATAGTTGGTGGTGACAGCTGTCTCGTTACCGGAACTTTTAGTTTCTTCTGTAGAAGAGGAAATAACTATTTCATTAGAAGAGTTATTCTCATCAGGATATATCTCATCGCCCATTTCGACAGCGGTTCCGTGATACATATTTCTGACGCCCTGTAGATTCTCCTGCCCGGTTTTCTCGCAAATGCTGTTTATATAGCGATACAGCAGGCTTCGGGAGATATACAGACTTTTAGCCAGCTCAGACATGGTTCCTTTAAAGGAGAGCGCTGTGATGAAGATCTCCTGCTCCCGGTCTGTGAAGTCGTAGCGTTTCGCGAATTCCTCAGGACTTATCTTTCTCAGGCTAGCGGAATTTATCTTATCGTCAGAAAAGCTGAACTGTCCGGAAAAGACGAAAAGCAGCATAACAACAATGATTAGAAGGAGCTCGATGCCGATGGTATCTATAAGCGGCAGGCTCGAAATGATCGGAAGCACGAAAATAAAGGAGAAAACCGAGTCAAGTATACGCCCTGTGACAGCAATGATAGGGGCGAACCTGCGGCCTCTGGCCAGCTTCCACATAATAAGCACGAGATATGAATTGATACAGCCCGCGATCACGTAGAATATGCAGGTATTCAGATAGATATGAGACTTTTCGTGCAGAAGCACCGGATTCAGGATACCGATCAGAACAGCGACAAAGCTTACAAAAGGCACGTATTTCATATCCTTTATGTCGGCCACAAAGCCCATAAGCAGATAAGTGAGAGCCATAAACAGCCTTGGGCTGGAAAAAACTATGAAGTTGCCCTCAGACATCAGGGTAAGAAGTGAATGGGTGAGTATATTTCCCAGTGCCTCAAAAAGAATGATAACGATAATTGATACGATGAACAGCTTCTTGAAGGGAAGCTCCTCGACAGCAGGCTGTTTCTTTTCCTCAGGCTCGAACTCCGCAATTCCAGAAAGCTCGATAAAAGCCATGCCAAAACTAATCACAAGAAGACTGTATTCTATAGTATGCCTATGCATGTTCTGGAATAAACTCTGCAGAAGGATAGAAGCAGCGACGCTGATACCATTTATCATTCCTATACGGGTCACGCTGCCCTGTCCGGCGGCGCTCACGATGCGATAGTTGACGTATACACATTCCGCACCGATCAAAAACACCAGTATATAGTAGGTCGCCAGGAAAACCGAGACTTCCTTTGAATTGAATACCATAAGTATCAGAGGAGTTGTGATAAGCGTCACGACTCCGATCACGCGGTTCAGTATTTTACTTGAAATGGGTTTAAATGAAAGAAGAAGTCCGACTATAAAAAGCCCCGCGGAAAATGAAAGTGGCATAACCCTGAAATGGAATATGCTGCTTTTTTCTCCCAATAAATCTAAGGAAACTACATTATAGAAGCTGTATACCATGGAATAGGTATAGCTATAGAAAAATAACATTATAATGAGTACTGCGTATTTTGAATAAGCTGCTCTGCTTTTTTTCATGAACTTCTCCTTGGTAAAAAAAATCGATGGTGCTGAAGAACATAACTTATTTTGGATTATAGAACTTTTACGAAAACTTGAAAAGTATTGAAACAGCTGTTTGTCGTATATACGACAGGGTTATGTACAGATTGCGACATGTGTCACCTCCAAGAAATGGGAGGTGTTTTTTATAATGGTGACAGACTTATTTGAAAATACATAAGAAGGGAAACTCAGAATCAGGGTTACAGGTTAATTATATGAAGAGAAGGAAAATGAAAAGAATCATTAGTTTTATGATTGCAATCGGAATGGTTTTATCTATGGTGATGATTGTGTCACCGATAAAAAAGGTTTATGCAGCGGGGGCTTATAGCAGCTACATACCAAAGGATGGGGATGATGATTCCACATTGGACAGCAAAGTGGTGGTTTTTAATGGTACCTCCTGGTACATAATCGAGGATAATTCTACAGCAACAAATGCCGGAACGGTAACGTTGCTGGCTTGGTCAAAAATAGGTGATGATTGTTTATGGGATTTAGATTATCGTGAATCTTACAGTGGTTCTACTGTTGAGACTCGTTTGATGGATCTGACATCAACTGGTTCTTTTAAATCTGTTTCAAATGCTATTGCAGGCACAGAATTAGCAGATGTTGGCGTTACAGGGGCAAAGCTCTGGCTGCTTTCTGAAGAGGAAGCGAAGGCACTTCCTTCATCCATAAGAGGCTCGGATTGGTGGACTCGAACAACTAGTGGTGATAATACTCGATATGCCAGAGTGATGAATAGTGATGGAACTACCTCCGGTGTTGGAAAAGGCGCATGGACAAAGCATGTACGCCCTGCCTGCAAGTTGGATCTTTCAAAAGTTGCATTCTATACAAATCCAAAGAATAATAAAAAAACTTTTGTTTTGAAGCCTGAAGAAGTAAAAGCAGTTGAGACTCAGATTAGTGCACTGAAGTCAGCTGATAAAATAACAACAGCTGATAAAGATGCAATCGAGGCTGCAAGAAAAGCGTATGACTCCCTGACGGATGAGCAAAAGGCTATGGTAGACGCCACAATATATAAGAAGCTTACAGATGCAGAGACTGCACTTGAAGAAGCGGGCAAGGAAAAGAAGGACGACAAAAAAGAGGATAAGAAAGACGACAAAAACGACGATAAAAAAGATGGCTCAAAGGGAAATGATAAAAAGTCTTCAGATACAGGAGATAAAGGCAAAAAGTATTCTAACGAATGGGTAGATGGAAAGTGGTACAACGCAGACGGAACACAGACCTATAATGGAACATTAGGCTGGAAAGGCAGTGCAACTGGATGGTGGGTAGAAGACTCTGATGGCTGGTATCCGACTTCCTCTTGGCAGAAGATTGACGGAATCTGGTACTACTTCAAGCCATCCGGTTACATGGCAGCAAATGAGTATTATAAAGGCTACTGGTTCAACGCTGACGGCTCATGGGATGATCAGTACTTCCTTAGCTGGAAGAGTGACGCAACAGGCTGGTGGGTAGAAGACATCTCCGGTTGGTGGCCTCAGAATAGCTGGCTCCAGATCGACGGCTACTGGTACTACTTCGAGGGCACAGGCTACATGGCGACCAGTAAGTATGTTGACGGATGGTGGATAAGCTCAGATGGAGTTTGTTACTAGGAGTCCCCGCTGGGTTAATTTGACAAAAAATCATAGAAAGGAAACTTAAACAAATGAAGAGAAGGAAAGCGAAAAGAAGCATAAGCTTTATGATTGCGTTTGCGATGCTCATGGGGATGCTTATGATAAATACGACAAAGGTTTATGCGGATAATCCGTCAGCAGGAACGGATTATACATATGAGTATAATGTTACTTTTGATTATGGTGGAGCTGATAAAATAGGCGGCGCTTACGTTCTCGGTACTGTATCTGCGGTTAAAGGAAAAGTTTCCACATATACAGAAAGTGGAACGGATTATGAGCAGGCGATGAGTGTGAGTAAGACCGGATGGAACTGCATACATTTTAAATTCATTAACAGTACTGATAGAGACAGGACAATTAAGGGAAATGTTGACTATGGCAATTCATATACAGACTCTGGTTTCGAGGCTGCAGCAAAGGCTGACGGAGGCCTTGACGGACAGATAGTTCCGGCAGGTCAGACACTGGAGATGGATGTTGTATTTAAGTGGGGCGGTGCTTCAAAAGCATCTATCTATCCTATGGCCGAGGGCACATCCAGATGGTATACAACCTGGTGTCAGCTGAACTTCCAGCCAGAAGCAAAGACGGTTGTCAGAGCTAAAGCTGAGATAGTAAGTGACTCTACTGTTTACTTAGGAGAAGTAAAGAAAGATGGAGCAAATGACCTTAAGTATATTTATTCATCTGATGTAGGACATTCAAAAACAATTTACGATGAATTATCCGACAGGCTTCCTGCTGACTATGCATCGCTTATCCCTGGTGAGGTTTCTGAAAATGAAAAGGGTATGAGTGTCAGTACTAAAGCTCAGGATAAAATGAGTTCGTCGTGGGTCAAAGCATCTGCTGCGGCTAAATCGCTGTATCAGGGAACCGTAGCCGAAGAAAGTAGTAAAGAACTTGCAGCTATTGATGCTGAGTATAAGAAAAAGATCCAGGAAGATCGAAAGGAAATGTCTGCAGAAATGACACTTTCTGAAAATGCATTTAAAACAGAATCAGACTTTTTAGTGGTGGTAGGAACAAGTGTTAGTGCTAGTTATGAGCTGATAGATGGGGTGTTCACCAGAGTAGATACGATTACATTTAAGATGGAGAGAGTAAATGTTATCTTTACATCTGCAAATATAAAGTCAGAAGCCAAAAATCCTGATAATAAATCAGGTGGAAATGATAAGAAGGCTGATAATAAGAAGAAGTATAGTAACGAGTGGGTAGACGGCAAGTGGTACGATGAATTTGGTAATTGTGCTTACGAAGGTATTCTTTCATGGAAGAGTAACGCAACCGGCTGGTGGGTTGAGGATAGCAAAGGCTGGTATCCGACTTCCTCTTGGCAGAAGATCGACGGCGTATGGTACTACTTCAAGCCTGATGGATATATGGCTGCAAATGAGTATTACAACGGCTACTGGTTCAACGCCGACGGTTCATGGGATGACCAGTACTTCCTCAGCTGGAAGTCGGATGCAACAGGATGGTGGGTAGAAGACATCTCCGGTTGGTGGCCACAGAGCAGCTGGCTCCAGATCGATGGCTATTGGTATTACTTCGAAGGCACAGGATATATGGCAACCAGTAAGTATGTTGACGGCTGGTGGATTAGCGCAGACGGAATCTGCTATTAAGATATAGATTGTGCCGGAAGTCAATGGGGACGGTTCCCCTTGACTTCTTGACACAGATAAACTGCTATGTTATCATCAGTTCAAATTTGAGAAAGGCGCACGTTAAGTGTGTAGGTGAGGAAATGAGAATAAGATAGTTTGATTTGGTAATTACAGACGATTTTGATTAAGCCTTGTGTAGGTCTGTTTGTGTATGCCGAATTAGATTATCGTAATCATTTTGAAGCCTTTTCTGTGATGCTTTTTTCGGCATATTTATATAGCTTTAATTTGTTTAGATAATCCGCTTTCGGCATGAAAGCGGATTTTTTGTGCGAAGCCGAGCCAGGGTCGCTTGTGCGAAGCATATATTGAATTACAAATCGCCTGCACATTTTATGTGCAAAGGGAATTTGTAATTCAATATGTCTGCCTTTGGCAGATAAGCGACTCTGGCGAGGCCACATCATGAGCATGAAGCGAAGCGAAATGCGAATGAGAACTGCCGAGCGAAATGCGAATGCAATCACTACACAGGCATCAGGAAGAGGTGATAATATGGCACAGATACAAGTAAGTAATTTAACTTTTTCATATGATGGCAGCCCTGATATTGTTCTTGAAAATGTATCTTTTAATATCGATACAGACTGGAAGCTGGGGCTGATTGGCAGGAACGGAAAGGGAAAAACAACGCTTCTCAGTCTCCTGCTTGGGAAGTATGAGTACGAGGGAAGTATAACTACAAGTACAGCGTTTGATTATTTTCCGTATCAGTTAGATACAGAAGAAATGAAAAAAACTGCTGATGAACTGATAGAAGTATGGAAGCCGCAGGTTGAGTCATGGCAGGTCATGATAGAGTTAAATCAGATAGAGATGGACGCAGAGCTTTTATACCGCCCGTTCAAGACTTTAAGTAATGGTGAGCGAACACGCATAATGCTGGCGGTGCTTTTTGCGGGAGAAAATGAATTTCTGCTGATTGATGAGCCAACGAACCATCTGGACATTCACGCCAGAGAGATAGTGAAGAAGTATCTTTCGAGCAAGAAGGGATTTATTCTGGTTTCTCATGACCGTGACCTTCTGGATGCGGTATGCGATCATATGCTGGTTCTTAATCGTCAGACGGTTGAGGTTCAGACAGGTAATTTTACGTCCTGGTGGGAGAACAAGGAGCGTAGCGACAGCTTTGCAAAGGCTGAAAATGAGAAGCATATGAAGGAGATAGGTAAGCTCAAGGCGACTGCAGATCGTAGTAAGAGATGGGCTGATAAAAACGAGAGTACGAAGATAGGCTATGATCCTATAAAGGAGCATGACAGGTCGATATCCACAAGAGCTTATATCGGTGCTAAGACCAAAAAGATGCAATCAAGAGTAAGCAACTTCGAGAAGCGAATTGACAGGGAGATTGAAGAGAAGGAAGGTCTGCTTCAGGATATAGAAGAGGTGAGCAATCTGAAGCTTACTCCTATGAGATATCATAAGGATGTTTTGATAAATGTCAGGGATCTGTCTCTCAGATATAAGGAAGCTAAGAAATGTCTCTTTGATGGATTACGCTTTCAGGTAAAAAATGGAGACAGACTTATACTATCTGGCAGAAACGGCTGCGGAAAGTCGAGTATCATTTCCGCAATTCGCGGAAATGATGAGCTGATAACAGAAGGCACACTTGAAGTCGGAGCGGGACTTAAGATATCCTACATAAACCAGGATACATCATTTCTTTCAGGCACACTTCGGGACTTTGCAGAAAACAGAGGTTTGGATGAAACGCTGCTTTTCACAGTGCTTAGAAAGCTGGATGTCGGGCGCGAAGCCTTCAATAAAAATATGGAGGATTATTCAGAAGGTCAGAAGAAAAAGGTGTTGATTGCTGCGAGCCTCATTACGCCTGCACACCTATATATATGGGATGAACCGCTTAATTATATTGATGTATTTTCCAGAATGCAGATAGAAAAGCTGATACTTGAATTCAAGCCGACGATGATCCTTGTCGAGCACGATGTAAGATTTCAGGAGAAGGTCGCAACTATGGTTGTTAAGGTGTGACAAGTGGCAGGGATTTATGGTAAGATGAGTAAGTGTATACGAAAGCGATAAGGGGGTTCTATGAGTAAAAAACTATATCTGGATTGTAGTACCGGAATCAGTGGTGATATGACAGTTGCTGCTCTTCTTGATCTCGGAGCAGATAAGGATAAGCTGGACAAGGTTCTGGACAGCTTGAAAAATAAAGTGACCGGTTTCGAGGTGAAGGTGAGTCAGGTTGAGAAGTCGGGAATTAAGGCTTGTGATTTTGATGTAATACTTGATCATGATAATCATGATCACGATATGGACTACCTGTATGGACAAAATCACGATCATCACCACGATCACGAGCACCATTATGAGCATCATCACGACCATGATGAACATCATCACGATGACCACGATCACGAGCACCATCATGAGCATCATCACAGCCATGATCACGAGCATGAGCACCATCACGAACATCATCACCACGACCATTACCACAGTCACGCGGGTCACACCCATGAACATAGGAATCTGGATGATGTAATAAATATTATCAACTGTGCAGAGATGCCGGATACTGCAAGAGAAATAGCAGTTAAGGTTTTCACAATAGTTGCTGAGGCGGAGTCAGCGGTGCATGGCAGAAGTCTCGAGGAAGTACATTTCCATGAGGTGGGAGCGATTGATTCGATAGTTGATATCATTTCGGCGGCTGTCTGCTACGATGATATAAAAGAGAGATATGATCTGGAGGGAGTGGTTATCACTCGTCTGGTTGATGGTATGGGAACTGTCAGATGCCAGCACGGTGTGCTTCCAATCCCTGTGCCGGCAGTGCTAAAGATAGCTGAGCAGACAGGTGTTCCACTTGGAATCGCCCAGAGACAGGGTGAATATGTGACTCCTACGGGAGCGGCCTTTGCAGCTGCAATTCAGACGGAGAATGATCTGACGGAGAGCTTCAAGGTTGTGAAGACCGGCCTGGGAGCGGGCAAAAGAGATCACGAGGTTCCGGGAATTCTGAGAGCGATTATTATAGAGTAAACAGGGACTTGTTGGTCCCAAACTCTTGGTAACAGATGAACTGAAAGAAATAGCATAGGAAATGATATATGAGTGATTACGAAGAAATGGGTTTTGCAAAACTTGATACTCAGAGGGAAAAGAGAACCGGATTTCCGGAGGTTGTTTTCTGTGAGGGTAAGCCGGATGAGTATCTCATAGAGATATATAAGAAGCTTTATGATCAGGACAAAAAAGTGTTCGGAACAAGGGCTTCGAAGCATCAGTATGAGATAATAAAGAAGGTGCTGCCGGAAGCTCAGTATGATGAGGTTTCGAGGATACTGAAGGTGGTACCGAAGGATGAGCTGCCGCGTGGTGGTGAATCGAAGACTGGTTCTGACAGCGTAGGCGATTCTTCAAATCAACAGGACGCTCACTACATCGTTGTCTGCACCGGAGGAACTGCGGATATTCCTGTTGCAGAAGAAGCGGCGCAGACTGCCGAATATTTCGGGGCAAGAGTTGAAAGAGTGTATGACGTTGGAGTCAGCGGAATACACCGTGTGCTTTCGAAGGAATATATCCTTCAAGGCGCCGACTGTGTTATAGCTGTTGCAGGAATGGAGGGGGCGCTGGCAAGCGTTATAGGTGGGCTTGTTTCGAATCCTGTGATAGCGGTACCAACCTCGGTTGGTTATGGAGCAAGCTTCGGCGGTATGTCAGCTCTTCTTACGATGATCAATTCCTGTGCGAATGGGATAACTGTAGTAAACATAGACAATGGCTATGGAGCGGGATATGTGGCAACACAGATAAACCGCCTGGCAAGAGGCAAAGAGAACAGATAACATAGTTATATAACTTATAATAAATGAAAGTGAGGTATTTATATGAATCCAAACAAGAACCTGCAGGAGGGTTCTATTCTGTATATGGAGTTTAAGGATGTTAGTGGCGAAACATACTCAGCAAACATCAAGCTTACAAAAGAAGATATAGAATTCCTTGAGATGCTGAAATAATCAGCGCGATGTGGAAATTGTAGACTGATTACAAAGTGATATACAGAGTGATATACAAAGTGATGTATAAAGGGTGATTCTCCGTTTGGAGAACCACCCTTTTTTTTGAGGGAAATATCAGGGATAGATTAAATGAATTTAAAAAAAATAAAAAAAGTTGTTGACATGAGTATTATAGTGTGATATTTTTACTACGACAGACATAGTATGACAGACGTAGCAACGTCAGACGTACCATCGACAGACATAGTACGATAGTCGTATCAACGTCAGATGAAGTAAAGGCAAAATGTCTTAAACATATAAAGAAAGGAGCCAGAGACATGGGCGGTATAAGCAGTGATGTTATTCGAGGATATAATGATACACTTATCCTTTACCTGCTTCTGAGAGAGCCATCATATGGCTATGAGATCTCAAAACAGATAAAGAGTCTCTCGGAAGACAAGTACATCATAAAAGAAACTACACTTTATTCAGCCTTCACCAGAATGGAAAAGAATGGCTATGTTGAGTCCTATTCGGCCGAAGGAACCGGAGGAAAGAAAAGGACATACTACAAGATAACTGAAAGCGGAATTAAGTATTATGAAGAAAAATGTGATGAATGGAATATCACAAAGGAAGTGATTGAGAAGTTCATCGATAACAATCTTCAGGTAGATTGAAAGGGGTTAAAAGAATGGATACTATAAAAACTTATCTGGAAAATATGTTTGCAGGCCTCCCGGGAACGCCTGATGTTATGAAGGCAAAAAATGAACTGTTTCAGATGATGGAAGATAAGTATAACGAGCTTATCGAAGAGGGCATAAGTGATAATGAGGCAGTCGGAAGAGTTATATCAGAGTTTGGAAATCTTGAAGAGATATCCGAAGAGCTTGGAATCAATAATATCCTCACTGAATCAATAGAGGTTGAAAGAAAAGTGATTTCAGAGGATGAAGCCAGAAGCTATATATCATCAAGAAGAACCAAGGCCATTCTCATGGCGCTCGGAATTGCATTTTGCATAATGAGTGTTATTCCTCCAATCATTATTGATGCACTCGATGCAGATATAAATGATTCAGTTGGAGCTGCAGGACTTTTCATAATGGTAGCAATCGGAGTTGTACTGATTGTTGCAAGCAACATAATGAACAGCAAATGGGATTACCTGAATAAAGAGCTTTGTATGCTGGACTATTCAGCTAAGGAATATGTTAAGGAAAAGAGTGATAGACACAGAGTTGTACATGCTATATCAGTTTCAGTTGGAGTTGCACTCTTCATACTTAGTGTAGTTCCGGCAGCTATTCTTAGTGAAATCGAGATAGATGGACTTGCAGTTAGCCTTGACAATATAGGCGGAGCAGCACTTTTCGTATTTGTAGCAATCGGAGTTTTCCTTATTGTTCGTTCTTCAACAGTAAAGTCCGGTTATGAAAAACTGATCGGACTTGAAGATAGAACAAGTGTAAGGGGAAAGATCACAAAGACTGCTTCTTCAAAGGAAGTACAGTATATATCGGAATCTGCAGAAACAGTAATGTCAGTTTATTGGACAACAGTTACATGTATATATCTTTCATGGAGCTTTCTTACATTTAACTGGGGCTTCACATGGATCATCTGGCCAATAGCTGCAATTATCCACACAGTATTAGAAAACGCACTTAAAAAATAAAAAGGGGAAAATGTGATGAAAAAGAAAGTATATGTTTTAATTATCTCGCTTATTACAATAGCATGTATAATTATAGGTAGTACACACCACATCGGTGGATTTATGGATGGCGGCTTCAACTTCTTTGGCGGAAAAACAAAAAATATTGCTAAAGATGTTGAAATCGGAGAGTTTTCTTCTATAGATATAGAGAGCAACATAATGGATATTGAGATTAATAAGGGTGATAGTTTTAAATGTCATTATGAGTGCAATAAGGAAAAGCTTGTTCCTAAGGTTACTATTAATAATGGTGTTTTGAAGGTTATACAGAAGAACTCGGGTGGCTGGAGCTTTTTCGGTTCAAATAACAAATGTAAAATAACGATCACTGTTCCTGATGGAAAGTCACTCGCTGGAGTTAAGATAAAAACAGATGTTGGTGATCTGAATATGAGTGATATAGTAACTGAGAAGTTTGATCTTGAGTCAGATACAGGTGATGCAATAATCAAGAATTCCAATCTCGGCGGAACCAAGATAGATACTGATACAGGTGATATAACTGTTTCCGATTCTGTGATGGCTGATGTTAAGCTGATCTGTGATACAGGTGATGTAAAAACAACAGATACTACTATGGCTGGTATCGACATCGATAGTGATACAGGAGATATATCAATCAAGGGTGGAATCAAGGTGGCAACCTACAATGTATCAATTAGTACAGATACAGGTGATATCTTTATAAATGGTGATGATCAGGGTGATAAATGCTCTATGAACGCTACTGAGGGAGATGGTCTTACTATGAAGATATCAACTGATACAGGTGATGTAACAATAAGTGAATAAGGCTTGTGATAGCTAATAGTATGTTATGGGTGCGCCGAAAGGCGCACCCCTTTTTGTTGTATTTTTGCTATGCATGTTGTAAGATTATTTCGGGTTAAACGATGGATGCTTTATTCAATAAATAATTCGGACGAGGACTTGGTATGTCAACTATGGAAAAGCTGAAAAAACTAATTATCGGAGTAGTTATTGTTTTAGCTATTGGCGTTTTTGACGTGCTTATTATTGGAGATACATTTATCCATGAGTTTCCTATTATCCTGGAGGGTAGCAGTGTCCCGATTGTTGAAATGAGTGACGATAATGTTCTGGAGGTTGTAGAAGCGGTTACAACTCCGGAAGTGGGTAGAGTTATTTTTAAGGGGAAGAATCCCGGCAGTACTTTGGTGACTATTACGGTTACGGGAGAAGGGGGTAAGTATCTTACCCATTCATCAACGTACTACGTCCATAGAAACGGACTCATTACACAGGGCGGATACATCGGTACTACAAACAGATTCTATATCATCGGTATCGAGGTTGCTCTCTTTTTCGTTATTGCATTTATCGCAAGAGTAATAAAGTGCCGGAGACTTGCAAATCATAATATGTATTCATACTCTCTGGCCGGTCACATAGGAGTCGCACTTTTTCTTCTCGCCTGTGCGGTTCTTTTCATTGGATTATTTATAAGACAGGGAACCTCAAACTATAGGATGGATATCTTATATATGGCGTTTTCGTATATATTTGAACTGTTCGTCCTGATTGCATTTCCTATTGTTTTCATAGTTTCCGTATTTCTCTGTATAAGCAATGTTGTTTTAATAGGTAAGGAAGGCTTCAGTATAAGGAACTGCTTATGCATAGTTCTTGGACTGGGGCTCATTCTGATGACTGTAATTGGGTATCTGTCAAGTGATCAGATATACCTGAATACGGGCAAACAGATAAATGTTACAGCGATAAGAGTGTACGAGCATTTGATCATATTTTTCTATAGTTTGCTTTGTTATCTGGAGTGTATTCTTGTAAGTACTATTTTTTGTGCAGAGCGCGCAGGAAGATATGTTCCGTCCAGAAACAAGGACTATATAATCATTCTCGGTTGCGGACTTAAAAAAGACGGAACACTTACACCTCTTCTTGCCGGAAGAGCTGACAGAGCTGTATGGTTTGCAAAAAAACAAAAAACAGAGACCGGAAGACGTATTACATTTATCACCTCAGGTGGTCAGGGAGACGATGAGATAATCTCAGAGGGTGAGGCTATAAAAAAATACTTGATTGGTCAGGGTGTTCCGGCAAACAGAATACTCGTCGAGAATAAGTCTACCAATACATACGAGAATCTAAGGAATTCCTTTGATATAATAAGAAAGAAAGAAGACGTGACACTTAGTGATGAGGATCAAGTGGGAATTGCCTATGCAACAACAGACTATCACGTTCTTAGAAGTGGAGTTATTTCAAAAGAATTGGGAGTCAGAGCAACCGGACTCGGAAGCAGGACAAAATGGTACTTCCACATGAACGAAATCATCAGAGAATTTGTGGCTATCCTGAACGCTGAAAAAAGAACCCACATAAGAAACATTATTTTACTATTGCTCTACAATATAGTTTTATACCTGGTATCATCGAAGCTAGGATATCTATAATGTGACATTGTTGTGACAATTGGAGTGATAAAGTGTCAGTACAAAAAAGCTATTCATATAAATGTTTTAAAAAACGGAGGAGTGAATTATGAAAAAGACGTATGTAGTTTTAGCATCTGTAATGATGCTTGCCCTTGCAACAGGATGTGGCAAGGAGGAAAAAACAACTGAGGCAACAACAGAAGCAACAACTCAGGCTGTTACTGCTACAGAAGAGGCAGTAGGTGGAGATCAGGTAGCAAATCCATGGAAGGCTATCACAGAGGATGAGGCAATAGCTAAAATCCCTAGACTCTTCAAAGCTCCTGATGATGCTGAAGATGTTAAGTGGAGTGTTATGGAGAGCGAAGAAACCAAAGAACCTATGGTTCAGCTCGACTTTGAGAGAGATGATACTGATTTCACAGCCAGAGCTCAGGTAGGTGGCAAGGAAGAAGATATCTCAGGTATGTATTATGAGTGGACAGCAAAGGAAGATGTTACACTCTCCAACTGGGGTGATGGAAATATGCCTGCAAAGCTGTACGTTTATTCCGATAATGGTGCTGTAGAGAATATGCTGATCACATGGTTCGATGTTGAGGTTGGTATAAACTATAGCCTCGGCGCAACCGGAAAAGACCTGGATGGTCTTGATCTTTCGGCAGTAGCAGATCAGATGTATATCGACAGAGAGGCTACTGCAGGAGACAGTGAGCCTGCAGTAGAGGATGGACAGAATCCTGTTATGAATATCATCGGAAAGTACGGCTGTGATCGTGCAACTATGACCATTGAAGCTCAGGGGACAGATGAAGCCAAGATAAATGTAACCTGGGGCTCAAGTGCATTTGAACATGCTGAGTGGAACATGGTTGGAAAGTTTGACACAGCAACCAACACAGTTAACTATACAAACTGTGAGAAGAAGGTTGTAACCTACAAGGACGAGGGTGTCATAGAAAAAGAAGAAGTAGAATACACAGATGGAACCGGTTCTATAAAGGTAAATGACGACTATTCACTTGAGTGGACAGACGACAAAGAACATATAGCAGACGGATCCAAATTTGTATTTGCTAACTAATTAAGCTATAATTATAAGTTGTAGTGGACGGTTCTCTAAGCCAAAGAGAACCGTCTCTTTGGCTTGTTTTCTTATGTTTCACTTTTTTATCTTAATGAAAGAGGAGGATTGTTGATGCTTAGCGTAAAGAAAAGGATGCTTGCTTCTATTCTGGCCATGGCTATGATTTTCAGCCTGTTTTCCGGGATAGCAGCGTATGCGAAGGGTGAGAGTCAGACCGGAGAAAGATCTCTTCGAGTTGCTATTATGCATGAGATTGAAGATCCATGGTTTATGGACTTAACAGACGATTCAATGGATGTCGTGCCGGGAGAAGAGGATATACTGTTTTTTGCATTAGTTGAGCATCAAGGTGATGAAAACTATGAGAAGCTTAAAAAGTCCGATATTGATAAGCTCTCCTTTGCGAAGGTTGAGGGAGATAAGCTGGTTGATGCAAAGGATAAAGTTAGTTTTGAGCAGTATTCCTATTATGATTCGGATCAAAAGATAACTGTAGAACCTGAGGGATTCTTTAATGTAACTGTAAGAGAGTTTGGAGAATACAGAATCTATTATAAAAATGATTCTTATGTGACTCTTGATGCAAAGCTGCCTACTGTCGGTATTTATTCAAGTGATAAGATATCAGAGGATTCTTTCATTTGTTCGGCGAATCGTGAGGCATCATTTTCTTTTGACGATTCATCTGAGTATTACCTGCTTGTGGATATGACCGATCTCTATTCTGCAACGTTGAAAAGAGCGACTGTATATACATGGGTTAATGGAAAAAAGAAAGACCTGGATAAAGATGACTATTTAACAAAAGAAGATGATAGTAAAGTAAAAATCAAATTCCCGGCTGGAAAGGATCTTGATTATGATTCTATTGATTTTGAGTTTGACTATATGTTTGATGATGGTCAAGAATGGAGAGATTGTTATGCTATAGGCTTTAAAGCGGATAGGGAAGGCTTTGCTATAGCAGGAGTTGACTGGCCTTACGGACAGGAGCTTCCGTCATTTGCCGAAAAGGATAAGTTCGGAAAGAATATAAATGCTGAGATTCCGGGTGATACATTTATCTCTCTTGGATGGAATGAAAATGATGAGGTAAGTCCGCTTGTTCTTAAGCCGGAGGATATAAAAATAAGTGACTGGATCGGAAGAGACGTTTCTGCTGAGATATCCATTAGTAATAAAATGGATCGGGGTGGCGAAGAAGTGCAGCTTCCGGATGGCGTTTACAGAATAAATGCTACGAATATTGATAATTACCACATATCTATTGATAAGGATGGTGCTACTCCTACAGTCAGGATCAAAACAGGACTTCCAAAGGTAGGAGTATATAAGGATGAAAGTGGTTCATTAGATAGTCTGGTTTGCGGATTTGGAGATGAACTGGAGTATTCGCCACAGGAGAAGTATTATCTTGTGGCAAACAATGAGTGTAAATCAGATAAAAATCTAAAACACATTTATGTAAAAGAAAACCAGCCGTTTGCTCAGGAAGAAGAAGTGGATTGGGATTTTTCAAATCCATATCCAATCGAGATTCCTTCTAATGCAGAGGGATGGTATGAAAGTGCTGTACAGATAAGACTTGTTTATGGAGATAGCATGGATAATACAGAGCTCCGTTATCTGGATCTCAAGGAAAGACCGGGAGGAATGCTGATTGCTGACGCTGACTGGGAGGATGGCGTGCCTGAGGTCACTTCAGATATCGATAGATACGGAAGAAGTATCGACTATGAAATGGGCGATATAAAGTACGTAGGAATGGCCTATATAGAGGATCAGACGGTAAACTATATCAGGGATAATGAGATAAGAAGCTTTGAGATATGCGAGTCTGACGGTACACCGATAACAGATGAGAGTGTGGCAAGTGTTACGGATAGATATACAGACTCTCATGGCGA
>CACYJP010000072.1:0-2463 GCA_902774725.1 uncultured Lachnospiraceae bacterium | reverse complement strand
GAAGATGTATCGATTGATTACGGTTTATTTGGTATCAAGATAAATGATTCCGGAGAATATAAGCTTAGAATTAAGTATCAGAAAAAGAATACTGAAGATGTAAAGACTTTTGAATACAAGATCGCATCACATCTTCCGGATCTTGCGCTTTATAAGACCGGTTATATGTCTGAGGGAGATATATTTGCAAAAATAAGTAAACCGGTTCAAATAGATAGAAATGCGACATATGAGACGTATCTGCTTAATAACTGGAGTGAGGAAGAAATGGCCGGTATTCAGTGCATAGATTTAATTCCTGATTCCGGAATCGAAGTGGATAAGCCTCATATCGATAATTCGGACCTAAAGACAAATCTTTCGAAGGTTACGATCAATAAAACAAATGTACAGCTTAAGCTGAAGGTTAAAATCACCTATAGTGATGGTACTAGCAGAGAATACTGCTTCTATTTTATTCCAAAGCCGGAAGGCCTGGTCGTTTCACATGCTGATGGTGATGAGTTTAATGAAGATATAAATGCATATTCTATGAGTGTTTCGCTTGATGCAAATGTATGGGCTCATCTTTCGTTTGGAATTACAGATGGAGACAAGGTTACTCCTGTTAAGGCAGAAAATGTCGGAAAATTTGAACTTAAATATGCTGATGGAGAAAAGGTTGATGAAAATGATTGGACGATCAGCATTTTATTTGATGGCGATACACCTAGTGGAAAGTATGATGGAATATTTAATCTATGGGTTAGAAACCCCGGAGTGTATAGTTTCTGCTACGATGATGAGTGTGTAACAGTCATTGTTAATTATCCTGATGTTGCATTTACCTTAGAAGAAGGAACTACCTACAATCCATTTGACGATTCAACTAAAATGATAAGCGACGATGCATTTGATGACGATTTACTGGATAAATATGGAGATCTTCCTGTATTCGAAAAGGACTTCTATATAGGCTCATATACATATCCGGAAACAGTTGAGGGTGATGAGAGACGCGAGGTTATAATCGAAGGTATAACACCTGTTTATAAAGGAACTCCGAAAACAGATCTGAAGAACATTAAATGCGAAACATCTGAGGATAAACATACAGCTAAAATCTATGCAAACATGAATGCAATAAAGGAGCTGGATAGTACCAAAGATGAAAAAGTGGTAGTACAGTTTAAGGTTGATTACAGTGTAAAGTACTACCATAAGGATGGTGAGACCTGGAAAGAGGATCGAAGAGAACCGGAGGCTGGTACATACGAGAAATGGTTTAATATCAATCTTTTAAAGGATGATAGAGTAGAGATTGATCCTGAAGACACAAATGTAATAAGCTGGCCTGCTGAGGAGGAGCTTGAAATTGAATATGATGGAACTGAAAAAACTATAGAGTTAACAAAGGTTCCTGAGTTTGTGATCATAGATGATAAAACTGAACCTGTTGTTGATGTAGCTTACACCGATAACACTAAAACAGATATCGGAAGCTATACTGCAAAAGCAACACTTACGATTAAGGACGAATATAAGACTATGTATAAGTTTGTGGGTGAGACATTTGACAGTGCAGTTGTTGAAACAAACTGGAAAATAGTTAAGCCGCAGGCAGTTATTGATCTGGAAACTTATATCGAGAATAGTATTCCTACAAAGGCTGAGGATATTACAACTGACGATCCAAAGGCTGCAACGGCTGTGGTTAATGCGAAAGCGATGTATGACAAGCTAAGTGATGTTCAAAAGAAGGTAGTTAGTGCTGATGCTATCGCCAAGCTTACAAAGGCTGACACAGCACTTAAGAACTATAGCGATGCGGTTGATAAGATAAACGGTCTTCCGGATACAGTAGACCTTTCTGACGAAGCATATATCAAGGCAGCAAGAGAAGCATACGATAAGCTGACAGAAGCACAGAAGAAAGTTGCAGATGATGAGTACGATGCAACAGAAAAGCTGGAGTCTTCAGAAAAAGCCCTTGAAAAGAAGAAGGCAGAAAAGAAGGAAGCTGCTGATAAGAAGGCGGCAGACGATGTAGTTTCAAAGATAACCAAGCTTCCGAACAATGCCGGAGCTGCAGATGAGGCAGCAGTAAAGGCTGCAAGAGATGCATATGATGCACTTACAGAAGATCAGAAGAAGCTGGTTGACGCATCTATCCTGAAGAAGCTGACAAATGCTGAGGAATCAGTTGCAAAGGCAAAGAAAGCAGCTGAAGAGGATGAAAAGAAGAAGGAAGAGGATAAAAAGAACCCTAAGTATTCCAATGAGTGGATCGATGGTAAGTGGTACAACGCTGACGGAACTCAAGACTATCCTGGAACACTTCAGTGGAAGAGTAACGCAACCGGCTGGTGGGTAGAAGATACATCAGGCTGGTATCCAACAGATCAGTGGCAGAAGATAGACGGAAAGTGGTATTATTTCACAGCTGACGGATATATGGATTACAGTGAATACCGTGATGGTTGC
>CACYJP010000071.1 GCA_902774725.1 uncultured Lachnospiraceae bacterium | reverse complement strand
CAATATGTTTATTAAATCCTCTTTTTCAACAATGATTTTTGTGAAAACAGCACAAAAAATAATTAACATATTGTTTATATTTTCCCAATAGTGTAAAATCTTTCTGTTGTGTTTTTAAGGGTGAACAACAATGGTTAATAGTATTGTTAAGAAGGAGGAATTTTAATGGAGAGAGTTAAAAGTAAACAGGCATTACCTAAACGAGTACTTGCGGTAATGCTGACAATTGCAATGGTCTTCGGAATTCTGACTGGTGCTGTTCCTGGAACAGGGATTACAGCTAGTGCAGCAGACTGGTCTACTGATGTAAAGTTTGAAGACTTAAGTGTTGGTGATAGTATCACATCAACTTCTACTGCTATCAAAAGTGATAGCGTCTTTTCAATCACACTTGAAGCAAATGGATATAAAGCGACTGGAGCAACAATTCCGGAAACCAATCCATATACCTTCGCTAGTAGTGATAACTTTGTATTAGCTTCTGGCACAATTGAAAACCAGTATGATCCAGCTTCTGGAAATACATGGTATGTTAGTGCTATAGATAGTACAAATCGTGTACTTACCCTGACAGGAGTATCATCAAAGGTTTCTGTAACTGGTATCACCCTTACACCAAATACAGAACAGACAATGAAACTCGGCGATGTAGTTTCATTTGATGCAACCGTAACCCCTTATGACGCAACAGATAAGAAAGTAAAGTGGAGTACAGAAAATGGATATATTGAGCTGTATTCTGACAATGCTTGTACTAAGCCTGTAGGAACAGATGCAACAGATGTTCTGACTGTTTATGCAAAGGCAGTAACAGCAGGTAGAACAACTGTATATGCAACAAGTAATGATGATCCTACTATTTCTGCAAACTGTGGTATCGTTATTCCTAAGGAAGCACCTAAAGCAGATGACTTCGTTTTCACTGCACCAACAGATACAGAGTATGAAGGAACTGCTAAGATCGCAGGTGTAGTTCCTGAAGATACTGTTAAAGGAATGGGTGATGTTACAGTTCACTATTATTCTGATTTTGATCGTAAAAATGAGATTCCTGTAGCTGACGTAAAGGCTATCGGAAATTATTATGTAGGTGTTACTGTAGCTGAAGGAACTAACTACAAAGCTACAACAGATGTAGTCTACGGAGATTACTGGAGCTTCTACATAACTGCTCGAGAGGTGAAGCTTGACTGGACAAATACAAGTCTTGCATATAACGGACAGGAGCAGTGCCCAACAGCTACTATCGCAAATGCGATAACCGGAGAGGATGTAGATGTTACTGTAACCGGTGGAGCAACAGCTGTAGGTGTATATACTGCAACAGCTTCTCAGCTCACAGGAAAGGATAAGGATAACTATGTTCTTCCTGTAAATAATACACAGGCATACAGCATTTCTAAGAATGTAATCAAGCTTGAGGTTACTCTTGATGACTGGACATATGGTGACGGAGTTATTCCTAAGCCTGTAATTACAGGACTTCCGGAAACAGATGTTACTGTACAGTATAAGGCTGTTGGAGCTAAGAACGGCACTTACACAGATGTACGTCCAACAGATGCAGGTACATATAATATTCGTGGTATCTATAATGGTACTGATGCAAATATAGAGGTTGTTTCAGTAGAAGACAGCTTTACAATCGCTCCTTTGGAGGCAGACCTTGAGTGGGAAGATGATTCAACTTTCGTTTATGACGGAGATGATTATTTACCATCTGCAACAGTTAAAAACCTTATCGGAAGTGATAAATGTGATGTTACAGTTGTAGGTGCAGCATCAAATGCAGGTAGTCATATAGCTACAGCAACAAAGCTTTCAAACAGCAACTATGTTCTTCCGGATGATGCAGACTATGTATATTCTATCAGTAAGGCTGACCCAGCTATAAATGTTTATATAGATAGTTGGGATTATGGAGACAAGGCTTGTGAGCCTGTAATTTCTAACAACATTGGCGGTGCATCAATCACTTACAGCTATGCAAGGTTTGATACACTTATCGAGTGTATTGCTGCTTTATTAGATCCAACTCATAATGTTTATGATATAACTACTAAACCAAGCGATGCAGGATATTATATAATTAAGGCTTCAGCAGGAGAAACAATTAACTTTAACAGTGGTGATGCTTACATCGGATTTGCGATTTTCCCAAGAACAGCAGCACTTGAGTGGGATAACTACTCAGTTGTATATAATGGGGAAGAGCAGATTCCTACATGTGAGGTTACTAACCTTGTTCCTGGAGATGAGTGTACAGTAACTGTAGAGGCTGGACATACAGATGCAGGTACCTATGAGGTAGAAGCTACAGCACTTTCAAATGAGAATTATGTTCTCCCATCTACAACTAAGCAGCAGTTTGTTATTTCTAAGGATACACCTGAATTTGTCGTTTCAATGACAGGCTGGACCTACGGTGAAGAAGCAAATGAGCCTGACGTAGAAGGAATTGTTGGAGAGGATGATCCAACATTTACATTCTATATAGATGAGGAATGTACAGAGCCTACAACTGCTGAAGACGGTGCTGATGATGAGGGCGAGGTTCCTTCATTTGCCGGAACATATTATGTAAAAGCAGAAGTACAGGAAACAGCAAACTATAATGAACAGAGCTCTGTAACAGAGTTTACTATTGAAAAGAAGAGACTTGAAGTAGAGTGGTCAGACACAGAAGTTGAATATAATGGAGAAGAGCAGATCCCTACAGTAACAGCTACAAATGTTGTTGAAGGCGATGAGGTTACTCTTGAGCTTAGTGATGCACATACAGATGCCGGAAATTATGAGGTAAAGATCACCTTCATGTCAGGAGATGATAATCGTCGTAATTACGAGCTTCCTGCAGGACTTACACATGCATTTACTATTACTCCTATAGTAGCAGAGCTTAAGTGGGGAGAGACAAAGTTTACCTATAATGGAGCTGATCAGAGACCTGAGGTTTCTGTTGCTAACCTTGTAGAGGGTGATGAATGTGGTCTTTTTGTAACAGGAGCAACAACTTCTGTTGGTACACATACAGCTACAGTACTTATTCTTTTCAACAAGAACTATGTTCTTCCTGAGAATACATCAAAAGAGTTTACAATAGCTAAGGCTGATCTCAAGGATGCAAAGGTATGCATAAGCGGTTGGAGAGAAGGCGAAAATCCTAGCGTTCCTTATGTAGAAGGAAATGTTGAGGGAGCAAATGTAACATATAAGTATAAGCCAAGTGGAGCAAGTGACAGCGTTTATACAACTACTGTCCCTGCAAAAGCCGGTGATTATACTGTTATGGCTATTATAGATGCAACAGCAGGCTATAATGGAGCAAAGGTTACAGCTAACTTTACAGTTGATAATAAAGATGATTATAAAAATGAATGGATAGATGGCCAGTGGTATGATGAATATGGAACCACAAGCTATGGACCTAAGGGTTCATGGTCCGGCAAGCAAGTGGCAGAAGATCGACGGTCTCTGGTACTACTTTGAAGCTGATGGATATATGTCATCAGGAGAGTGGATCGACGGATGGTGGTGCGACGCTGACGGTGCTTGCAGATATCCATACAAGGCTTCATGGAAGAAAGACGTGAACGGTTGGCTTTATGCAGATGAGTCCGGCTGGTATGCAAAGAGCTCATGGCAGAAGATAAACAATGTATGGTATTACTTCGGAGATAATGGTTATATGAAATAATTATTATTTCTAATTAAGACAACTGAATATTGAGATAATACACTCGAAAATACGTTCGATTTATGATACGATAATCTAGTAAGAGATTTAAGAAACGAGTGACTATGTCCGGGATAATAAGTGAGGTTATGTGATGATAAAAGTATTGATCGTAGAGGATGAAAAACCCATATCCAATCTGATAAGGGTAAGTCTTACCAACGCCGGTTATACGTGTGATATGGCTTATGACGGAAATGAGGCTATCGATAAGATAGACAGCAACGTATATGATATAATCCTTCTTGATATAATGCTTCCAGAGGCTGATGGATTTGAGCTGATGGAGTATATCAGACCACTTAGTATCCCGGTCATTTTTTTGACTGCAATGAATGCCCTGGAGAACAGAGTGAAGGGACTAAGGATGGGGGCAGAGGATTATATCGTTAAGCCGTTTGAGGTAGCAGAGCTGATTGCAAGAGTTGAGGTTGTTTTAAGACGATATAATAAGACCGAAGATATATTTGAATTAAATGGTCTTAGTGTTGACGCTTCATCAAAGTCTGTCAGTCGAGATGGGAAAGAGATAGAGCTTACACCAAAGGAATTTGATCTTCTTCTTCTGTTCCTCAGAACTCCAAATACAGCTCTATACAGAGATGCGATATATGAAAAGGTATGGGGCGGAGAGATGGAGTTTGGTAGCAAGACTGTTGATCTTCATGTTCAGAGACTTCGAAAAAAAGCGGGACTGGAGAAAGAACTCAGAACTGTAAGTAAGGTTGGTTATCGTTTAGATATGTAGGATGAGAAAGAAGAGGAAGGAAGTTTGAGTTATAAATTAAAGCTGGTTCTTGTCATTACAATTCTATTAACTATTACCTTTAGTTTAGGGGCATCTATTATTATCTACCGTACTTACCAGCAGTCCTTTGAGAGAGAAGAAAAGGAAGCTGTAGAAAGTCTTCAGAGAGTAAGGGGAATCATCGGTATAGTAGCTGATGGAAATGAGGAGTTTGATGATGAGTCAATCATAGAAATGATGAAAAAGCTGGAGTCTGAGGGGGAGTCTTCGGACATTTATATGCTCTATAAGGATGAAGCTGTTCTTTATTCTTCAGGTCAGGCTTCAAAAGATGTCGATATAAAAAAAATCAAAAATGGTATAAAAGGTGATGATGATATCTATGTTTATTATAAAAAGGAAAAGAAGAGCATTAGATATATAGTGTGTTCATCTTGCTTAACTGTAGAAAATAATAAATATTATCTCTGTTTCATTAAGGATGCTGAGCATATTAATGAAATGAGAAGAAGTAAGTATTTGTTACAATAATTACAACATGGATCGTCTCAAGTATCATGGTACGACCACTTTCAAAGCTTGCAAAGGCCACTAATGCTATAGCGGATGGAAACTATTCTTATCGTTCAAATATCAAGAGATTGGATGAGATAGGTAGCTTGTCACAGGACTTTGACCGAATGGCTGAAAGCATGGAAGAGAATGTCGAGCTTCTGGAAGAAGCAGCCAGAGAAAAGGACAGATTTATGGGGGCGTTTACTCATGAGTTAAAAACGCCTATGACATCTATTATTGGTTATTCGGAGCTTTTGATGACTCAGGAATTAAGCGATGAGGATAAAGAGGATGCTCTTGATTATATCCACTCTGAGGCGAAGAGACTGGAGAATCTATCACTTAAGCTTCTGCAGCTTTTTGTTATGGATAAGGATAAGGTGGAGCTTGCGAAGTGTAGTCCGATGGAGATAACAAAGGATATAGTTGAACACCTTAAACCCGGACTTAAGGAGGCAGGAATAGATATATCTCTGAAAACTGAAAAAGGCTATGCACTTCTGGAACAGGATCTTGTCAGAACCTTGATCATCAATCTGATAGATAATAGCAGAAAGGCAATCGAAGGAAATGGTCATATAGAAGTTGAACAGTCTATGACTGAGGATGGAACGATTATTGCTATATCGGATGATGGAAAGGGTATGCCAGAGGAAGCGATAAAGAAGGTTACAGAGGCGTTTTACAGGGTTGATAAAGCCAGATCCAGAGCTCAGGGTGGTGCCGGACTGGGTCTTTCAATTGTAGCCAAAATAATAGAACTTCATAATGGCAGTTTAGATATTCAAAGCGAGTTAGGAAAAGGCACAAGGATAGAAGTTACACTGAGAGGGGGAAGAATAAATGAGTAAGAAAAAAAAGAAACTCCTCTGTAGTATAACGGGCATAGTAGCGATGCTGTTCGTAGTCTTAATTGCATTTGGATACCCTAACCTGGTTATATCATTGAGAGACCATAGTATGAAGGACCAGGAAAGTCATTATACATCAACTCCTATCAAAATTGTTCAGGATAATGTGGGGTTTTTCGACAGAGTCAGTATAGCAGACGATTTGATATGGAATAATTCATATACTGAAGTCTTCGGATATGTAGATAGTAAGTTTGAAATGGATCAAGATACGGCATTAGAAAAATGCATTGAATACTATTACGAATTATTTAGAAGCTGCTGTACTGATAATAATCAGGATATAGTAAGCCTGGATGATTTTAAACGTTTTATAGATGAAAAAAATATAAGAATTGAACCAGTGCTGTTTATGGATACTACTAATGATAATATGTTTTATGCGTGGTACTGTACTTTATTTTTTAATAATTCAACATATGTGCAGATATATATCGATGATGAAACAGGTAAGCTGCTTGGATTTTCAGGCAATGAAAGTACAATAGAAGATCTTGATATAGATAGCTTTGCACAAAATTTAGCCGATCACTATGGATTTAAATATAAAGAATATGTCGAAAAAAATGGTGAAAACTTTTCGGAAATTGAAATAATAATGGATAGTGCAGATGGGGAGATAACTTTTAGTCTATGTTATGAGTATTTTATGAATTATTCAGAAAGGTATATACTCTTCAATGGATTATCAGAGAGTGAGATTGATGAAAGACTAAGGGAAAGATAATTACTATGAATAAGAAGAAAAAACATTTTTCAGTAAGAGCTAAAATGTATATTTTCGTTATTATTACCGTTCTTGCAGTTGCAGCCGGTACGTCTTTTATTGCTTTCAGAGCAAGTGCAAACCAGATTGATAAGTATTACAGACAGAACGCCGCAGATAATGCCCGGAACTTTGCATCAATGCTCAGTGCAAATTATGGAGATTATCTGAGGGAACTGCGCAGTCTTGCTGAAAAAGATGAGTTTCAGGAATTGAGGGACAAAGCGGAGGAGGAAGATGATGAGTCTCTCATTGAAGATTATCTGAAGAAAAATGATATGTGGGATAAATACTATGAGATACGAGATAAGCTCTCAGACTATCTGAAAAATATGGATGGAATAAAATACTTATACGTAGCAGCTCCCGGAGATAAGAATGCAGAGTATGATATGTATCTTGTGGATGATGATGAGAATCCTATCTATGAAACAGGCTATTACGAGGAACGTGAGGAGGATCTTCTCGGACTGGATATAACCAATCTTGATGAACCGACGATTTCCGATGGCGACTGGGGATGGCTTTGTTCTGCATTTAAACCTGTATATGATTCCGATGGCAAATGTGTATGTGTTGTGGGATGTGATATCGGAATGGATGATGTCATGCAGGAAAGACGCAGAATGCTTATTATCCTTTTAGCAGGTGCGGTTATATTTACTTCTGTTGTGCTTGTTGGTGCAATGATGTTTATCAACAAGATAGTTGTAAAGCCTCTTGCTCGTATGACAAGAGAGATGAAGAATTTTACCCCATCAGAATCCTATGATTATGAGGCTTCCGGTGTTATGAATCTGGATATAAAGAGTAATGATGAGATAGGAGAGATATATCAGGGCATTCGTTCGATGCAGATAAATACAATTGATTCTATGCATGATATGTCGGCACTTCAGAAGGATATGCAGAAAGCTGAAAATGACGTCAAGGCCAAAGAAGCAGAGATAGGAAAGCTGAACGTGGAGTCTCATAAGGATGCACTCACCGGAGTTGGTAACAAGGCGGCATATTTGCAGAGGACAGAAGAGTTAAATATACAGCTAAAGAGAGAAAAAATAGATTTCGCGGTTGTGATGGTAGATATGAATAATCTGAAGAAGATAAATGATAACTATGGTCATAAATCAGGAGATATCTATATAAAAGGGTGTTGCCGTATGATCTGTGATGCATTTAAGCATTCTCCTGTATTCAGGATAGGTGGAGATGAGTTTGTAGCAATTCTTCAGGGGCCTGATTATAACAGAAGGGCAGAAATATGCGAAAAGCTAAGAAAGGATTTTGAGGATAGCTTTAATCAGGTGGGAGTGGATCCTTGGCGGAAATATTCTGCTGCAGTAGGAATTGCCGAAAAGGCTTCTGATGAAAGTACAGTTGAACCTGTATTTAAAAGGGCAGATAAATTGATGTATGAGGATAAAGAGGAATTCAAGAAGAAGTATGGCAGTGCCAGATAGAGGACGATTCAGAAAATGAGTGCTAATAAAAAACAAGGGCTATATGAAATAAGTGTATCTGCAGTAAAGGTATTACTGCTTGGTTTGCTTGCTTTGATGGCCTTTGTTTTTGTTTATTATGGACTGATAAACAGAGGAAAGGTTATAGAAAGTGAACCGGTTCAGTTTGTTGAGAACTGGAAGATGGTTGAGGAAGAGGATAGTAAGCAGATTGTAAGCACGGTGCTTCCTGATGACTTAGAGAGTAATGAATATGTCTATTTTGATACACGTAATGATGTTTCCGTATATATAGGTGGGGAGCTTCGGAAGGACTACAAAGAAAAAAGAGATATAAATATCCCCGGAGGTTCCTTTAGAAGATTTTTAATGGAGGTTCCTGTAAGCGAAGCTGATTCGGGAGCTGAGATAACGATAGTCAGAGAGTCGGTCCGCTATTATGATAAGGAGATTCCGGAGGTCTTTTTTGGTACTCGTTCCGGTGCGATGAATCATCTGTTTAAAAAGTATGGATTAACATTTATTCTTTCGGTTATTGTGCTTATTTTCGCGTTAGTATCCTTTATTGTAAGTATTGTACTCAGGCTTCTATATAAACAGAGAATAGAGATGCTTTTTGGTGCCTTGGGTATTTTTACGATTGCGGCCTGGGTGATTACAGACTCATACCTGTTTCCGTTTGTGTTTGGGGTGTATCATGTGAATGGCCTGCTCAGCTTTATGCTGTGTCTTATGATACCACTTGGGCTTGTTGTGTATCTGTCAGCCATACAGCGTGGCAGATATAAAAGGTTTATGATTTTTTTAATGCTTTTATCGACTGTAAATGCATTGGTATGGCCTGTTCTTCACTATACGGGATTAATATCGTTTGATAATCTTGTAGATGTTGCAAATGCGGTTCTTGTTATTCTCGCGGTATTAGGTATAGCAATACTTGTGGTTGATGCTGTAAATAAGAAAACCGAATCGTATCGATATACATTTATCGGCTTTATGGGATTTCTTATCGGATGTCTAATTGAGCTGATAAATACGATTTTTTCTATCAGAATAATAACAGAGTCGGTCCCTATGGTTATCGGACTTGGTTTCCTGCTTATATTTATAGTTGTTCAGCAGGTTAATGATTTAAGAAAGATAAGTAAGGAGAAGCAGCAGGCTCTTGATGTTTCTGAGGCGAAGACCAGATTTCTCGCGAGCATGTCACACGAGATCAGGACGCCTATTAATTCCATACTCGGAATGAATGAAATGATACTGAGGGAAAACAGTGATAAGAACATAGAAGAGTATTCAAGAAATATCAAGACCTCCGGAAAGATGCTTCTTATGCTTGTGAATGATGTTCTTGATTTTACCAAGATAGAATCAGGAAAAATGGAAGTAAGTGAATCGGATTTTCTGATGTCGGATATGCTTTATGATGTTGTTTCAATCATTAAAGAAAGAGCGGATGAAAAGGAGCTTGAATTAAAGACTGAGATAACCGACGTCGTACCGGATGAACTGATAAGTGATGAGTTCAGGATAAGACAGATCCTGGTTAATCTTATGAATAATGCAGTTAAATATACTGATGCGGGAACGGTAATTCTCAAGGTTGGAGGCTCTTATACTGAGGATGGATATCTGCTTAGCTTAGCTGTTAAGGATACAGGAAAGGGTATCAAAGAGGAAGATAAGGTCCATCTGTTTGAAGCATTTTCCAGAGCGGATATCAAGTCGAATATCAACATAGAAGGAACCGGCCTCGGCCTGGCTATCGTAAAGAGGATAGTAGACTCAATGAATGGAGAGCTTGGGGTTGAGAGCGAGTATGGTGTTGGCTCTGAGTTTTGGGTAAAGCTTCCTGTTAAGTACAAAACTAAAGAGCAGCTGAGGGATGATTTTATGGAGCACAGGGTGGATTACACCGACGAGAATAGTAATAGCGGATTTACTGCGCCTGATGCAAAAATCCTTGCAGTTGATGATAATCGCTCAAACCTTAACATTGTAAAGCTTTTCCTCAAGAGAAACTCTATTATTCCTGAACTATGCAGCTCAGGAGAGAAGGCTATAAAGCTTTGCAAGGATAAAACATATGACTTGATCCTTCTGGATCATATGATGCCTCAACCGGACGGAATAGAAGTGCTGCATCATTTGAGAAATGATTCGGACTCGTTGAATAAGGAAACAAAGGTCGTCGTACTTACAGCTAACGCGGTGGCAGGAAGCAGGCAGATGTATCTGGACGAAGGCTTTGACGATTATCTGACTAAACCACTTGATTCTGAGATTCTTGAAGAAACTGTGAAAACTATGCTTCCGGAGGATAAGATTATTTGTGATGATATGTCCCATGTCACCGAAGTGATTAAGCAAGGAATAAAAGCGGATGAGGAAGCTTCCGTTAATGTTGGAATTAGAGGAATAGAAGGTCTGGATTATGAGATGGCACTCAGCTACTGTGGTGGTGAAGAGGATCTCCTGCTTGAGATAATAGGTGATATCATAAATGAGAGTTCTGAGATATCCGAGAGAATGAGAAAGAGTCTTGATACTGGAGATATCGATGCCTACAGGATTGACGCCCATTCCATAAAGGGGTCTATGGCAACAATAGGGCTTAAGGATTTTAGTGAAAGAGCAAAAAAGCATGAGTTTGCTGCAAGGGATAATGATATGGACTTTATTAATGCAGATGCAGAGTCCTTTATTGAGGATTATACTTTGCTTTGTGATAAGCTGAGTAATATAAACTGAGTAGTAAAGAATAAACAGTATAAACTTAAAAACTCTCTTCGTATTGTATTACGAAGAGAGTTTTTATTTGTATAAATTATTGTTTATCGTTAGTTGCTGTGTTGCTCACCTATAGGAGTGATCATAGCGTGGTTGAAACCAAGCTTCTTTGCAAACATTTCAGCAGTTTCTGAATCCTTAGCGTGTCCGCCTGTTCGTATTGCGTTTGAAGCACTTGCTCCCATGTGTAATTCGCCATCGTCATCGATATAAACATCCAACTGGTATGTGTTCCAGGTTCTACGAGCATTAACTGTAAGGTCATTCTTGAATGCATATTCATTTATACCGGTTCTGCGATAGTAATCTCCGTCTGGACCGCTAGGAAACCATTTGTTTGGATCTTCCTCGTGCTCGCGAAGGTTCTTTTCGAACTCATCACTTACATCAACGAGCCCAAAGTCTATCATTGCAAGAGCAGTACTTGCGTCAGAGCATCTTATTTCGTCTTTGTCGACATACACCCAGCCTCGTTTATATGCCTCGGTTGCATGGGTTTCCGGATCTTCATAGGATATTACCTGACCTTGAAAATCACTAGGGAATACGTATGTATTCATTGCATCCTTGATAAGACTTGCATTGTAAATATCCTTTGCCTGTCTTCCTTTTTCAATATATCTGATTACTGCAACAGTTATTACAGCGGCCATAACCATAATAATTGCCATAATTACAACAAGCTCTATAAGTGTGAAACCTTTATTGACCATATTCCTTTTATGACTAGTTTTTTCCATGTTATCCCTCCTCGACAGGTCACAATCCAAACACATTCGATTTACAATTTATCTGCTTTCTGTTAACAACTTGTTCATAATTCGTTCAAATTATACATCCTGTGTTTACATTTTTCAATAGTATATGTAGATATTTTGACGAAAATAATGCACAATTTTTATTGTGCAAAATGTATACATTCCAATAAAATAAGGCGTTTGACGCTGGTGAAAAATAAAAAAAGACTTTTTTTGAGTGATAATTCAGCTTCTGTCTTTTGTTCATAATTATGTTCATATTTGCTGTTCAAATAATAAGGTAAGAATGTTAAAATATAGATGTTAGGGATTTATATGCGAAAAGTGCATTTAATTATATAAGATAGAGAGGGTAGATATGAAGAAGAAGGGGTTATCTATTTATATAATCGGTGGTGTGCTCATTTTGATCATTATGGTCTTTGGAACTTTTATTCTCGGAAGGTGGGCCAACCATGATACAGAGGATGCTGTAAGAAAGGTCAGTCTGCTTTATCTTGATGAGCTGGCAGGACGCCGTGTGCAGGTTGTTGAGAATAATCTATCCAGAAGTATAGAAGATACACGGGTCGCTGTTAATCTTATGACTGATGAAGATAAAAGTGATATAGAGCATCTGCAGGATTATCAGGCGAGAATGAAGAAGCTGTATAAGCTTGATAAGTTTGCATTTGTTGATACAAATGGAAGAATATATACAGCGCTCGGAATGCAGGATAATATCAGCGATTATGAATTTGATTATAAGAGCCTGAGTGAACCTGAGATAGATATTCTTAATATTGAAAGTGCAGATAAGAAGGTTGTTATAGCTATACCTGTAGATATTCCTTTTAACGGAGAGACTCTCAAGGTCTGCTTCATGGAGAAGGATATGGTGGAAATGCTGGCGGGTGTCTCTATGCAATCAGGAGATGAGGATACGACCTTCTGTAATATCTATACTCAGGACGGAGTTGCACTCAGTAATACTATTCTAGGTGGACTTGCAGTCGAGGATAATCTCGTTGATGCTATGAAGAACGCTGACTTTGATAAGGGTTATTCTTATGAAGAGTTCTTTGAACAGTTTGGGAATGGTCAGAGCGGCGAGGTATCATTTACTTATAATAACATCAAGGAAACTCTCAGCTATGAGCCGGTTAAAGGAACAAACTGGCAGCTGACATATCTCATAAGAGAAAGTGTAATAAGTGATGAAATAGGTTCGATATCTAAGGGCGTGATTATAAGAAATGTTATACAGACTCTTATTCTTACCTTATGCCTGATCATTCTTTTTGCGATTGTTATTATTCAGACAAAAAGAAACTCCAGAATGGTTTTGGAAAAAGAAACTGCTGAGGCTGAAAACAGAGTAAAACAGCAGGAGCTTCAGGAAAAAATCGATCTTCAGGAAAAGCTTCTGGAGGAGGAGAAAAAAAGAGCCCTACAGGATAACCTGATCACTGCCATGGCATCAGATTACAGAAGCGTTTACTATGTAAATCTTGATAATAACGATGCTGTATGTTATCGCGGAGATCCGCTGGACTTTGACCAAACTGAGGAAGGAAAACATTTTGATTTCACTAACAGATTTAAGTATTATGCTGAGAATCATGTAGCTGAGGAGTATAGAGAAGGATTTCTTGATTTTATAGATATTGAAAACATAAGGAGCGCACTTTCAGATAACAGACTCATAACCTATAGATATCTGGTTCGTTATGAGGATAGAGAGTATTATGAGATGCTCAGAATGGCGGGTGTAAGACTTTCTGAAAACAGGGACGACGGAATAGTTCATGATATAGGTGTTGGCTTTACAATTATAGATAAAGAGATGCGAGAGGAGATGTCTAAAAATGAGCTGCTCAGTGACGCTCTCAAAAATGCGGAGCAGGCAAATAAAGCGAAGACAGCCTTCCTTTCAAATATGAGTCATGAGATACGTACTCCGATGAATGCGATTATCGGCCTTGACAGCATCGCATTAAATGATCCTGAGACTCCTGAAAAGACAAGGGGATACCTGACTAAAATCGGAGAATCTGCAGATCATCTGCTTAGTCTTATAAATGATATCCTTGATATGTCCCGAATTGAGTCGGGAAGAATGATAATTAAGAATGAAGAGTTTTCATTCCCGCAGCTTCTTGAAAAGCTTAATACGATGTTCAGTGGACAGTGTCATGATAAGGGAATCGATTATCAGTGTCATATCAGCGATGATCTGGATGATTATTATATAGGAGATGAACTGAAGCTTCGCCAGGTACTTATAAATGTAATAGGTAACGCCGTTAAGTTTACAGATGAAGGAAAGGTTGAACTGAATGTAAAGAAGACAGCAGCTTATGATGGTAAGTCCACACTTGAGTTTAAGGTTTCAGATACCGGAATAGGAATAAGTGAGGAGTTTCTTCCTAAATTATTTGATACATTTGCACAGGAGGATGCTTCGAGTACAAACAAATACGGAAGTACCGGACTTGGTATGGCCATTACGAAAAATATAATCGAGCTTATGAATGGTAACGTAAATGTTGAAAGCAAGAAGGGAGAGGGAGCTACATTTACAATTACAATTACTTTAAATGATGATCCTAAGGCGGGTGAGCTTGACAGGAGTGTTGAGATCTCGCCTGATGAGATGAGTGTGCTTGTAATTGATGATGATGAGGTTGCTTGTGAACATGCAAAGCTTGTGCTTGAAAGAGCGGGAATCCATGCTGAAATTGCACTTTCAGGTCAGGAAGCTATTGAGATGGTAAGACTCAGACATGCGAGAAGAGCTCCTTACAATCTGATTCTCGTAGACTGGAAGATGCCTGAAATGGACGGAGTTGAGACCACCAGGAAAATACGAGAAATAGTTGGAAATGAATCAGCCATAATCATACTTACGGCCTATAAATGGGATGATGTTTTAGAGGAAGCTATTCAGGCGGGAGTTGACAGCTTCATTCCGAAACCTCTTTTTGCAACTGTAGTTTTGGAAGAATTTAAGTCAGCACTGAAGAGGAAAAATAAACAAAGTCAGGATGAATTAAACCGCGCAGAGCTTGCGGGTAGAAGAATACTTCTTGCTGAGGATATGCAGGTTAATGCGGAAATAATGGTGATGGTTCTTGAGATGCGCGAGATGCAGGTTGAAATTGCTGAAAATGGCCGTATTGCACTTGAGAAGTTTGAGGAGAGTGATAAGGGCTATTATGATGCGATACTTATGGATATGAGAATGCCTGAAATGGATGGCCTCGAAGCGACAAAAAGAATCAGAGCGCTGGATAGAGATGATGCAAAAGAAATCCCCATCATTGCACTTACAGCAAATGCATTTGATGAGGATGTACAGCGCTCACTTCAGGTTGGTATGAATGCTCATCTTTCAAAACCGGTTGAACCTGAGCGGTTATATAAAACTCTTGAAGAACTGATCTGGGAAGCAGAACAGTTATAAGGATTATAATATTTATAATTATTTATTTTTACTATTTGCATATATCACTCAGCTTATCCTTCTGGGTTATGATTTCAGTGATAAGCTCTGTATAATCCCTTTCCTCTCTGGCTCTGAGAAACTCAGTGATTTCCAGAAGAGGGTTATAGAGAGGGGAGAGGGCAAGATTGCCGGTTACTCCTTTAAGTGCATGTGCATTTTCAAAAGCAGTGTCGAGATTGTTTGACTCGATGCTGCTTTTTAGTTCAGTGAATTTTTGCTCATCCGGAATTGTTGAAACAAGTCTGAGATAGAGTGCTTCATTTCCCATACAAAGTGAAAGACCCTTTTCGGTATCAGCACCGTATTCTTTTAATTTATCTATGGTAATCATTAAGTGCTTCTCCTTATATCATTATTACTTTTATTATTATTTATATTATTATCTTTATTATTTATCGTTTAAGCTTTTAGCTCTGCTTCAATAAAACTTGTGAATTCTTCAGGTGGAACCGGCTTTGAGAAGTAGTAGCCCTGTATTATATCACAGCCTCTTTCTTTTAGTAGCATAAGCTGATCCTCTGTTTCTACACCTTCGGCAATTACCGGAACATGCAGGAAGTCGGCGATATCCATTACTCTTTTCGTCCTTCTGCATATTTCGGATAAACTTCATATCCATCTTCAGTGCATCAATAGGGATGGTTGTGAGCATGTTGAGGGAGGAGTATCCCGAACCAAAATCATCCATCTCTATCATGAAGCCGGCATCTCGGAGGTTTTCGATAACACTTACAAGCTGCTCTGCGTTATCTGCATATGCAGACTCAGTTATTTCAAGCATAAGCTCCTTTGAATCAAGACCGTTCTCTTTAAGCAGTTCTATAAAATCATCAAGAAGCTTTGGATAATAGATATCCATACGCGAAACATTTACAGATATAGGAACTGATAAGCCGTACTTTTTCTTCCATTCACCGATCTGTCTAGCGGCTTCTCTCCATACATAACGATCAAGCTTCTGAATAAGACCATTACTTTCAAAGAGAGGAATGAAATCGCCCGGACTGATCATTCCAAGCTCAGGATGTTTCCATCTGATGAGTGCCTCAGCACTTCTGAGAGTAGGCTTTTCTCCTTGTATAGCATACTTTGGCTGATAATAAACTATCAGGTCCCTGTCTTTAATAGCTCTATCTATATCATTTATCAGTCTTTCCTGATATTTTGTTTTTTCATAAAATTCATTATTATAATAGGCGATATGTCTGGAATAATCGCCTCTTATACGGTCACATGCCGTTTTGGCGCGGTCAATCCAGTTCTCGACCATAAGACTCTTATCAACCTCGGGATAAACACCCATACGAAGCTTTATATGTGCATCCGGGATTCCTTTCGACAGGCATTCTAAAAGCTTAAGAAGTATTTTTTCATAGTCCGATCCGTTTTCGGTAAAGGCATAAAAATAATCAGCATCAGCTCTGCAGCCTATACCATAGGATTCATCAAGTATCTGAGAAAGGGCATCGGCAATACATATAAGAACCGTGTCGCCCTGGGCTCTTCCGTATAGTTCGTTGATCAGATGAAAGTGTTCGATATTGAGAACGAGGAGATCCCTCTTATCATGAGGGTTATATTCCTCAATCTGCTTTATATACTCAGTAAAGAAATCCTTGGTATAAAGGCCGGTGAGATGATCCTTTCCGGCAGCACTGATAAGCGTCTTATCCTCCTGAAGCTCTATGATTCGCTCGCATCTTGCAAGAATAACCTCCGGAGTATCATAAGGCTTCGTTATAAAGTCAGCAGCACCGAGCTTGATACTTCTTACTTCGGCGTCCTTTTCAGCAGTCATAACAATGATTGGGATAACTTTAAGATCGTCATCCTTTCTCATTATCTCAATCATTTCAAATCCATTCATTACAGGCATAATAAGGTCAAGGAGAATCAGGGAATAGATATGTTCTCTTTTATGAAGTATTTCAAGTGCCTGCTTTCCGTTTTCAGCAAAATGTACTTCGTAATCTCTGCTTAAAAGATTGCCAAGAATATCGCGATTGATCATTTCATCGTCGACTATAAGTACATGTCTTCTGAGATTGTTATTAT
>CACYJP010000070.1 GCA_902774725.1 uncultured Lachnospiraceae bacterium | reverse complement strand
TATCATCCTCCAAGGCTGCGACTTGGCAGCACAAAAGAATTAAACTATATTATTCACAAATAGGATCAGCACCTTCGGAGATAGTCTCCTTGGTGATAGTAACCTTCTTTATCTGATCGTTTGAAGGTACCTCATACATAACATCTGTCATGGCAGATTCAAGGATAGCACGAAGTCCTCTCGCACCGGTTGCTCTTTCCATCGCTTCCTTAGCAACCTCTCTAAGTGCATCATCTTCAAACTCAAGATCTACATCATCATACTCAAAAAGCTTTTTATACTGCTTAACAATAGATGACTTAGGCTCTGTAAGGATACTTACAAGAGTTTCCTCATCAAGCTGATCAAGTGTTACAACAACAGGTACACGTCCGACAAACTCAGGTATTATACCGAATTTTACGAGATCCTGTGGTTGAACCTTTCCAAGAAGCTCAGTATCTACGATCTTCTTATCTGTCTGAATATCAGCATTGAAGCCTATTGACTTCTTACCGATACGATTCTCAATAACCTTATCAAGTCCATCAAATGCACCACCGCAGATAAACTGTATGTTACTGGTATCTATCTCGATAAATTCCTGCTGAGGATGCTTTCTTCCGCCCTGAGGTGGAACTGAAGCTATAGTTCCCTCAACTATCTTGAGGAGTGCCTGCTGAACACCTTCACCGGAAACATCACGAGTGATTGATACATTTTCAGACTTCTTTGATACGATTCCACGCTCTGCTCTCTCAACATCATAATCAGCTGCCTGTATAAGCTTGAGGAGTATATTCTCAACATCCTCACCAACGTATCCGGCTTCTGTAAGTGTTGTAGCATCAGCGATGGCAAAAGGCACATTTAACATCTTTGCAAGTGTCTGTGCCATATAAGTCTTACCTGAACCTGTAGGACCTATCATAAGTATGTTACTCTTCTGAAGCTCTACATCGAAGTCTTTACCGGCCATTACACGCTTATAATGATTGTAAACTGCAACAGCGAGAGCCTTCTTAGCAGCTTCCTGACCGATAACATAATCATCAAGAAATGCTTTTATTTCCTTTGGCTTCTTAAGATGGAGATTGCCGTCCTCTGACTGCATATTCTTCATCTCTTCTTCGATTATATCAGAACAGATATTTACACACTCATCACATATATAGGCTCCCGGACCGGCGATAAGCTTTCTCACCTGATCCTGAGTCTTATTACAAAATGAACATCTAAGTATTTTATTATCGTCATTACGACTTGCCATAATGTTCTCCTAATAAGCTTTATTTACGATTTTCAACTACGGAATCAATCAGTCCGTACTCGAGCGCCTCATTTGCTGTCATCCAGTTATCACGCTCGCAGTCAGCAAGTACTGTTTCGTAATCCTTGCCTGTTCTTTCAGCAAGAATAGATGTCAGGTTTTTCTTTATACGAAGCATATGCTCAACCTGAATCTCCATATCAGTAGCCTGACCCTGTGTTCCACCAAGTGGCTGATGAATCATTATCTCTGCGTTAGGAAGAGCAAATCTCTTACCCTTTGCACCACCTGCAAGAAGGAATGCACCCATAGATGCTGCCATTCCAACACAGATAGTTGAAACATCACATTTGATATAGTTCATTGTGTCATAAATAGCCATACCGGCTGTAACTGAACCACCAGGGCTGTTTATATAAAGATTGATATCCTTATTTGAATCCTCAGACTCAAGGAAAAGGAGCTGTGCAACAACAAGACTTGCTGTAAGATCATTTACCTCATCCCCAAGGAATATTATTCTCTCTTTAAGGAGTCTTGAGTATATATCGTATGCTCTCTCTCCTCTGTTAGTTGTCTCAATGACTGTAGGTACTAATGCCATAGTAAACCCTCCTTATACTGTCATTTTAATCAAACAATTCTTCTACAGTTTAGTCGTCTTTAGCCTGCCCAGGACTTAGACTTCCTTAGCCTGCTCAGCTATATACTTGATAGCCTTCTGCATCTTGAGGTCAGCCTTAAGACCTTCGATCTGCTCTTCGCCCATGATCTCCTTGATCTTCTCAACGTCCATCTGATACTGCTTAGCCATATTCTCCATCTCTTCAGCAACATCCTCATCTGTTACCTCAAAGTTCTGAGCATTAGCTACTGCCTCGATAACAAGGCTTCTCTTTATCTGCTTCTCAGCCTCAGGACGAACCTGATCTCTCATATCGTCTCTTGTCTGTCCTGTCATGTTGAGATACTGCTCAAGGTTCATTCCCTGATACATAAGCTGCTGACCAAAGTTATCAACCATCTTTTCCTGCTGATATACGATCATTGGCTCAGGAAGCTCAACTGTAGACATCTCAACGAGCTTGTCGATAGCCTTCTCCTGCTTCTCATGCTCTGCAGCCTTCTCTTTTCTCTCAGTAACCTGCTTCTTAACATCCTCTTTGAATTCATCAACTGTCTCGAAGTCAGTTGTATCAGAAACATACTCATCATCAAGCTCAGGAATAACTGTCTCCTTAATTCCGAGAAGTTCACACTTAAATACAGCTTCCTTACCGGCAAGGTTCTCTGCCTGATAATTTTCAGGGAATGTTACATTTACATCAAAGCTATCACCGATGCTGTGACCAACGATCTGATCCTCAAATCCAGGAATGAAAGAACCCGAACCAAGAACGAGTGGATACTTCTCACCCTTTCCACCTTCGAAAGCAACTCCGTCAACAAATCCCTCGAAGTTGATTGTTGTCTCATCGCCATCCTTTGCAGCTCTGTCTGTAACTTCATTCTTTGTTGAGTTCTCCTTAAGCTTACGCTCGATTTCCTTCTCAACATCCTCATCTGTTACTTCAGCATCAACCTTCTCGATCTCAAGCTTTGAAAGGTCTCCAAGCTCTACAGGTGGCTTTGTAGCAACCTTAGCCTTATAGATGAAGTCCTTACCCTTCTCGATCTGGCTGAGTGATATCTCAGGATTTGAAACAATATCAAGCTCAATATCCTTAATCTCTTCATAATATGTCTTATTTATAAGATCATTAGCTGCATCCTCAAAGAAAACAGCTGGTCCGTATGTCTTCTCGATGAAAGCCATAGGAACATGTCCCTTACGGAATCCGTCGAACTGGAACTTATTCTTTGATTTGTTGTAGGCTTCAACACATGCCTTCTTGAAATCCTCAGCAGGAACTGTAATTGTAAGCTCTGCCATATTTCCTTCTAACTTCTCAAATGTAATACTCATTTTTTATTTCCTCCTTATGGCCGACGGGCCTTGATATTCAAAAAAACTTACGGCTAGAAGCGTCAAATACGCACTAACCGTAAGATTATAGCACATGTTTTTATTTTCGTCTATTATTTATTTACTATCGGATAACTTCTACTTTGCACCGATGTTTTTTTAACTTGTCTTTTCTGTAATACGATTGTCATTTATCTTAAATATTCGATAATAATAAATGTACTCTGTTCTCAATCCCTTCAACCTTTCCGTAATTAAGTAATATAAATACTCCCAAAACGCCGAGAATGACGTGAGCGACAGGTTCGAATCTCATGATTTCTATCGCTGTCTTTTTACGATGCTTAAATATCCTGATAAACGCCATACACATCATATATCCAACAAATGTACCAAATGTGTTTGTCATCAGATCGTCTACATCAGATACTCTGTAATTGAACAGCTGTATGGTCTCGATTGTAAGCGAGAAGCAAAAGCCGGCTAGCAGCGACTTCTTAAAGCTTCTGAACTCTTCCCATATAAAAGGAAGAAGGAATCCAAACGGCATGAACATAATTACGTTCAGGAAATACTGCATAAAGCCGTCAGGGCAAAACAGTGTAAGATTGATTCTTCCTGTCAGCTCACCCTTGTTGCTGATCAGATTCCAAATAGTGCCGACTCCGGCAACATATAAAGCCATTGAACAATATATAAAGAATATGTAAGTCCAAACTACATGACGGACAGCATCCTTGTTTCCTCTAAGCTTTTTTCGGTTGATAAGTTGCCAAATCGTATTCGGCAATATAAAACAAAGTGCTGTATATAAAAATGTTATCAAATTACTCATAGCAACTTCCCTCCTTAAAATTTGTAACACCCTATCACAAAAAAAAATTGGCTTCAAGACGCTGAAGCCAATAATAAGAAAGAAAAAAGCTTATTGTAAGAATTTCGTAAGAAAATGCATAAAAAAGCCGTTTTTCATAAGATTTATGAGTATATTTATGAATATTTATGAATCAAAGAACTGTCTTCCATCATCAGTTACAAGTCTTTCAGACTTTGGATATTCGAAGGTTTCAGACTTATCCTTGTTACTCTTAAGATAATTTGCGAATCTGTCTGCCCACCACTTTGCTATCTCAAGATTGTGCATACGATAATTGCCGCAGTTCTCAGGCGATGTTCCCGGAACCTCAGTAGCATCCTTAACACTTTCAAAAGCAGCTATTAACAGGTCACATATATCCTTTGACGGACGGCGTCCCTTAAGAATCAGATAAAATCCTGTAAGACATCCCATAGGGCCCCAGTAAATAACCTGATCCTTCCAGTCAGGCTCATTACGAAGATAAGTTGCAATCAGATGCTCAAGCGAATGCATAGCTGCTGTATCAATTGCAGGCTCAACATTTGGGCGAACCACTCTTACATCATATGTTGTTACTATCTCTCCTCCGACCAGGTCTTCTCTGCTTGTGAAGATACCCGGTATTATTTTTGTATGGTCAACTGAAAAACTTGGTATTAAATCCATAATAAAACTTCCTTTCTGAACATATTTACAGCATCGACATCATCTCTGCAACAAGCTTAACCGAATTCTCGATAGCCATCTGCTGAAATGTAGGATAATCCATGTCTGCACTGTCATCAGCCTTATCTGATATAGACTTTATAACAAGAAAAGGTATATTATTCACATAAGCAGTATGTGCTACAGCCGCACCCTCCATCTCAGTACAAAGTGCATTAAATGTATTTGCCAGATCTTCTTTTCTCTTATGGCATGAAACAAATATATCTCCCGATACAATCCTTCCCTCATGAACTCCTATATACGGACATGCATTCTTACAAGCAGCCTTAGCAGCATTTCTCAGCTCATCATCTGCATCATAAACACTTTCATCCTGATCAGGAACTATTCCTCTCCTGAATCCAAGTGCAGTATAATCCATATCATGCTCAAGAGCATCTGTAGAAAGAACTATATCACCTATATTTATTCTATTATCAAGGCCGCCTGCCATTCCGGTATTAATGATAGCATCAACCTTGAATATTCCGGCAAGTATCTCCGCAGCAATCGCTGCGTTTACCTTTCCGATTCCTGAACAAACGAGAACAACATTCTTTCCGGAAAGCTTTCCGGAAAAGAATTCCATACCGGCGTGTTTTTCTACGATCACTCCAACGTCTGAAGAATCAGACTTCATAATCAGCTTAAGAGCATCAATCCCATTATCAGTTGCACCGATGATACCTATCTTCTCCATCTTAAAACGCCCTTCCAAATAATGTCACTATATCTTCTTTAATCTTCTTTATCTTCTTTATCTGATTTATCTACTTCAGTTCAACGCCCCAGATCTTACCGGCACGCGTTCCAATGATCAGATAATTTCCATATACAGCAGGTGATGCTTCTATCGTACCATCAGATATAGCAAGTCTGCTCTTCTCATCACCCGTAACACCGTCAGCAACTCTTAAATAGCCATCACTTGTTGCATAAATGACCTCACCATGTCCCTCTTCGTTATAAACACAAACCGGAGATGACCATGTATATGCAGTCTGTACCTCCCACTGCTTTGTTCCGTCAGCCTTCTTAAGAGCTACTGTATCACCGGAACCTGTTCCATGAGTCATCGCAACCGTAACGTATACATAATCATTCAGATCACCACGTCCAACCGCTATCGTAGACTGAACACCACCTGAAACACCCTCAATAGTGCTGCATTCATACTCAGTCTGCCAAACGATTTCACCTGTCTCAGCATCTATCTTCCAGATAGGAATATTTACAGTCGTACTGCTTCGCCATCCCAGATGGAAGGAAGTACTTACATACAAGTACAGATGATCATTTTCTATCGAAAGAACCGGCGTTGAGTTCGAATCATCAAGAATATCCTGAACCCATACAGTCTTCAGAGTATTCAGGTCTATACAGAAAAGATTGGCTCCATTATCTGCAATGAACAGATAATGCTTATATATAGCCGCACTGGTCTCCATACCAAGCCAGTAAGTAGCCTGTGTATTACGCTTTGTTGAATATCTCCATCTTACTACCTTATCAAGATCAAGGCTAAGTGTTCCGGCAGCCTCATCATAATGAGTACCAAGATGTATCAGATAAAGCAGACCATTCTCTCCCGGATAGATAAGTGTATCCGTCTCCGGATCAACAACAGCTGATGAATCAAAGTAGCTGAGCGTACCTCTCAGAGAAAACGAATCAACCTGACCGAACTCATACATAACCGAACAGTCAAGAAGATTGATGATAAATGCATGAGCCTTACCCTCATTACTGTCATATCCCGCTCCGAGATACATGATAGGATAACCTCTAGGATCAAGAGCTCCCGAACCCTTAAAGGTCCAGCCGAGATACTTTCTCTCTCTTGTAGGCTCACCTGTCTTCATATCAAGAAAGTAGATATATCCATCCATACAAGCATAAATAACCTCAACCAGGTCATCATCTTCCTTAGCGAAGTCATACATATTCATATGAGCCTTGGCCTCTCTCGACCACTTTCTCATAAGTGGCTGACCCGTCCAGCCACTACCGCTCCACGTAGCATCATTATATGTAATAGAACCTGTATCCTGACTCCAGAGAGCCTCCATAGTTCCATTATCGATGTTAGCAGTACCATAAGTAGGATTGTCACGGAAATTGTTACCGCGAAATGTAACTACGCCCTCAACATCTGTATACTTAGAACCGGTCTCGAACTCGATATCGCCAAGACTATGGTTAGCAGCATAATCATCCTTATTTTCAAGGACAACATCATCAACTATTATCTCCGTAGAAAGAAGAAGGTTTGTAGGTTCAGTAGACGGAACCGCATGTGGTTCAAAGTCTATCTCAGGATAAGCAAACACACCTGCATCCTGTGCCGCCTCTTCAGATGGTGCTTCACCTTCGGCAGTATCTCCGGTCGAAGCCGCATCTGTAGCAGGCTGAACCGAAGCATCAGATATAGTACCCTTTTCAGCCAGTGTTCCCTGTACCTTGTCAGTGATTCCGGCCTTCTGCTTCTTATCGTCTGACTTTCCCCGAATAAACCCAAAGTATAGAACCGCAATAATCGCAAGCTCAATAGCAATTATTATAAGTATCTTCTTATGCTTCACTTTACAAACCCTCTCTTAAGAATTGCTCTTTTTACTTTTTCCACTTGGAGTAATAAGTCTCTTAAAAAACCTGATAGACATTGAAAGTATAAACTGAATCATTCCACCAAGCACAAAGAACAGATGTGGATATGGTTCAGATGCAATCTTATTTAAAATAATTGAAAATCCAATAACAGAAATAGATGTAATAAAAACAAGTCTCCTTGATTCTTTAACACTGACCGTATCATAATCCTCCGGATAAAGACCAACCAGGAAATAAAGGAATATCGTTCCCAGCGCATAAAACGGTGCTATAGCAATTACCGGACAAAGATATGTAAGTGACGCCAGGAAGAAATCGATTTCAGATAAGAGAAACAGCGTTATTATATAAGAAAATATAATGAACCAGTAATCGAGAAGCAGAACAAAGATATTTTTTACATCAACATGAAACTTCTCTTTCTCAGCCTTTTCGCTTACTGCTTCTGTCACTGCATCCGTAACCTCATCGTTAGGTAAAACCTCTTCATTAATTTTATCAGAACTCATTTATTTAACCCCTCATACATATATATAGGTGCCAAAAGTATCTTTTGACACCCACATAATTTTACTTAATTAAACGTTAAATGTAAAGAACAAAAACACTTACTTAAGAGCCTTTGACCAGTCCGCATAGGCATCAGGCTTTGATGTAAAGCAGATAGTATAAAACTCATCACATACATCAACAACCTTAGCATACAGATTCTCAGATATATCTATCGTTATATTCTGGGATTTTTTAAGCTCAGTGTCAGCAACAAGCTTTGCATAGCGTTCATTATTTGAAAGCGAGATCACTCTACCCTCATAAGCCACATCACCGACATACTTCCCGTCAAGCTCATAGAAGGTTACCTTAACGCTTGTCTCAGGAAGCCACTCAATAACCTCATCATTACTGTTAAGACTGATATCGCCTATTCCGCTTATCTCATATATCTTCATTTCATCCTTAGCACCCTTTGGAAGGAAGCTCTGCTCTCCTGCTATGCTTAGCTTTTCACTAATAAGAGCTTTTGTATTTTCAGATATGATGACCTGGCCGCCGATAGTAAATGTCTCAACACGTCCTGCTATATTTACAGCCTCGCCCATACATCCGTACTTCATCTTCTCATCAGAGCCTATATTTCCTACGATAACAGTACCGGAATTGATACCGATACCCATCTCAAGAGTCGGATAATTATTCTCCTCATTCCATGCATTTACCTCAGCCATCATATTTTCCATCTCGATAGCACAGCTTACGGCATCAACCGCATGATTCGGATCATCCTTAGGTGCACCAAACACAACAAATATACCATCCCCGAGAAACTCTATGACAGTACCATTATACTTTTCTATAACCTTTACCATACTTTCAAAATAATGATTAAGGATGGTGATAAGATCTGTCGGAGCAAGTCTCGTACTAAGTGCAGTAAACCCACGGAGATCACTCATAAGAATAGTGACATCCTTTGCTACTCCACCGATCATCTCACCACCAGGTGTATTTAAGACATAGTCGGCAATAGAGCTGGATGTATAACGTCTGAATGCAGAGCTTACACGCATAAACTCTGTAAGATTATTTATGACTATAACAAACATCTCATCATCATCTTCATTTGAATAAGTCAGACTGACACGGAGATGACATACTGAACCATCATTCTTTTCAAACTCAACAAAATCCTGAAAGCTCTTTTCTTTAGCAGTTATTGCATCTATAAAAAGCTGAATCAAAGCATCATTTCGTTCTACATAAGGGATAGCATTCCATATCTTCTGATTTTCCGCACTGCCTTCTATCCCGAGAAGTCTCTTGGCAGATTTGTTGATATAACGGATCACACCGTTTCGACTGGTGATGCACACTGCATCATCCATATTCTTGAAGATATAGCTAAGTTCATTTTGATTTAATCCTAGATTCATTGTTTTATTTCCTTTTCATCTTTTTGAATCAGCTTAAAAACTGAAATAATAACCAGAATAGCTATAGCTGAAATTATAACATAGAATTGAGTATTATTATTATCAGTTTTCTTTTCATATTTATCATAAAGAAGATACATATCCTTATTCTCCATTACCGGAAGAATAAGTCCTGTACTGCTTCTTAGTTCATCCTCAAAGTCTGCTTTCATTATATCATCAAGACTTTCCATTTCGATAATTGGTTCGTCCGAAGCATTTTCGTCCGGAGTATCATTATCAGCTCCGCTTGTGCTTGCAGCTCCGTTTGATGCTGTGCCATTTGCATCACCAGCGTTTCCTGAAGCAGCGCCTTCTTCATTCGATTCACTCGAACCACTTGAATTACTTGAATCACCTGAACCATTTGTATCAGTTTCCGTATCAAGCCCCTTATACTTTCTTACCTGAGGATCATTATCAAACTTTCCATTCAGAAAGTCCTGATAAGCCTGCTCCGCCCCTGCTCTCGTAGGAGGATAGCCATGCGCACTAAGCCAGGCCTTTGCGGCATTCTTCTCTTCTTCAGTATAGCCTGAGGTATCCGTTCCTTCTCCCTCTGCATAAACATCTGAAGCAGATATAAAAGCTATAGAAGCCGGCAATACAAAAGGAAGAGAAAACATCAAAAGGACAGCTAACATTTTATAAATGATAGCCGTCACTGATTTTCTTTTATTATATTTTTGCTCAAACCGCCTCATCGATAGCCTTTGCGAGCTGATCTGCGCAGGAGGTTCCTCTTCCGCCGCAGTCATTTCCGCGAAGGATGTCTGCTATTTCCTTAGCATCCTTTCCTTCAACCAGCTTTCCGATAGCCTTAAGATTGCCATTACAGCCACGAACAAAAGCCACATTGTGAAGCTTGCCCTCTGAATCGATATCGAAATCAATCTTTACTGAGCATACTCCCTGCGGAGTGTATGTTACATGCTGAAGATCATTCTCAACTAAAACCTCAGGAAATGCAAGGTCCTCTGAATTGTAAGATAAATGTAGATTCTGATTATCCATTTTGTAATCCTTTCAATCTGTTCATCAGATAAAGTTAATAAACATCGTAATTGTCAGACTGTTTATAAAGTCTACAAACATACTTCCTACTATCGGTACAAGTATATAAGCCTTGACTGACGGCTGATACTTCTCCGTAATTGCCTGCATGTTTGCCATAGCATTTGGTGTTGCTCCCATTCCGAAGCCGCATACTCCGGCCGAAAGCACAGCTGCATCGTAGTCTCTTCCCATCAGGTTGAAAACCACGAAGTATGCAAAGAAGAACATAAGCACTGTCTGGCAGATAAGAAGTATAAACAGCGGAAGAGCCAGATCTGCGAGCTGCCACAGCTTAAGCGTGATCATCGCGATTCCAAGGAAAAGCGAGAGACATATACCGCCGATGTTGTTTATCTCACCGATATGGATATTGATCCTGTTGCTCTTCTCTCCGATATTTCTCATAACCGCCGCAACTATCATCGCACCTATATAGACAGGGAATGTCATCTTGGTGAGTGAAAGCAGCCACGAAATGATCGTTCCGACTCCCATAGCGATAGCTATCTGGTAAGCTGCATATGAATAATTGCTGGCCAAATGTTGATGCTTCCTCTCCTCTTCTAAAAGCATGGTTGCATCACTCGAGCTTTCCTTATTCAGCAGGTCATGCTTCTTTATGAGCCTCTGTCCTATAGGACCGCCCATAAGAGAACCCATTACAAGTCCATAGGTTGCTGCTGCCGTACAAAGCGTCGTTGCCCCCTTAAGACCAAAATCCTCAAGTATCGGACCAAACGCACCGGCTGTACCATGACCACCTATCATCGGTATCGAACCTGTCGAAAGACCAACCTTCGAATCAACTCCGATAAGCTTTGCAAGAAGCAGTGCCAGGCCATTCTGCGAGAAAATAAGTGCCACAACTAGCACAGTCATGATCACTAGGCTTATTCCGCCCTTCTTCAGTATCTTTATATTTGCCTGAAATCCGACAGATGTAAAGAAAATGACCATACATACATTTTTAAGTGTCTCATCATAATTTAATTTTCTGAAGAAGGCCGACCTTCTTTTTGAGGCCTGCTCCGAGCAGCAGCACCACCGTGGCAATGGCGAGGGTCTGGTACATATCAAGATTAATTACCTTCATCTGTAACGACCGTAACTCCCTTTTCTTTATAGTATTTTGCTGCACCCTTGTGGAATGGAATAATCACCTTATCAGGGACCTCTTCAGGACTGATCTTATCATCAGTTGCAACTGATTCATTCATTTTTTCAGAATTTTCAAGTATATCCTTTGTGATCTTATAGGCTATATCCTCGTCAAGCCTGTTAGACATAACAACAATAGCATGAACACCTACAGTTTTCACTTCCTCATCCTGACCCTTATATGTGCCGGCCGGAATCGTAACCTTAACATATCCCGGATTCAGGCTTAAAACTCTTGATGCATCCTCATCATCTATAGAAATAAACCTGATGCTATCCTTTTCAACCAGATCACTTATAGCCATCGTAGGCGCACCTGCAGTAATAAAGAACGCATCTATAGTGCCGTTCTCGAGTGCATTTGCAGACTCTTCAAAATTGAGATAAGACGCTTCTATATCCTTCTCTTCCAGACCATATATAGATAAAATATCCTCAGCATTTATGATCACACCTGACTCCTTTTCACCGATGGATACCTTCTTACCCTTTAGGTCTAAGACACTATTTATATCTGAATCCTTTCTTACAATTATCTGAACAGCTTCAGTATAGAGATAGGTTGATGCAGAAAAGCTTCTCTCTCCATTCATCGGCTTATCCTTGAATGCGCCGATAGTATTTATATCATCATAAAGAGTATCACTCTGAACTATTGCCACATCAAGATATCCATCCTGAATAAGTCGAAGATTGGCAAATGAACCATCAGTCTCTCTTACTCTGATGTTCATAGCATTTTTCTCCATATCAGCTATCTGCTGGGAATACCTGTAGTACATTCCCTTCGTGCCGCCTGTTCCGATGGTTATTGATTCTTTTCTTTTATTTCTTATAATTAGTGCAGTCATCAAAATCGCCAACATTATAAGAATAATGCTGACGATTCTGATGACTCTTAAAGTCGTTTTATTTTTCATATTATCCTACTTAAAACCTTTGATTTTCTTAAGAGCATCTGAGTGGGTCATTGAACCGCCATTATAAACGTTATGATTTACAGATCTGAAATCGATGTTAGCCTTAATTCCTATCTGATCAAGAACAAGGCTTGCAGCAATGATGTCAACATCTTCATCCTGTCCATCTACATTTCTTATCTCATTTTCAAACATTCTGGCGAGAGCGGGATTACCCTGAATAGCATTCATTATCTCTACTGTCTCAGAGTAATTTCCTCCACTTATGCCATCTAAATCATTGATTCCAAGCTTCATATTTTCTGTGTTATTCATATGTGTTTCCTTCCTTTCATAACCAAATGTATAACATATATCTATTTCTTACATAAAATCATGTTTGAATAGTAACATACTATACATCACAGAATTATCACACATTTATGTCGCGATTTTTAAGCAGCTTATGCCCAGTATCCGTCAGAACCGAACCAGTACTTTGTACCATCGATCCAGAGATACTGATCTGCAGGATACCAGCCTGAATTATCCTCGTACCACCAGCCTGTGCCATTAGTCATCCAATGACCGCCACTGTATGATTCAACCCATGCGCCGTCAGCTCCGAGCCAGCAGCCGTCGCGGTATTCTGAATAATCCATATATCCATCTGCACAGAAATAGTACCACTTTCCGTCTATCTTCTGCCACTGTGATGTTGGAAACAAACCTTCTGAATCCTCAACCCACCAGCCTGTTGCATTCTGCATCCATATAAGTGTGCCCTTGTATGTCTGTGTACCATCAGCATTATACCACTTACCGTCAACCCACTCATTTGAGTAAACAGGTGCAGTCCAAGGCTTTGGATCTGAAGATGATCCTGAACCATCGTCAGTTATCTTTGGAACTACTGTCTGTGGCTTAAGTATAGCACCACATACTGAACAGTGAGAACCTGTTGTAAGACCTGTCTTTGTCTTTGTAGGCGCAACACCCTGATCAATAACAACTGTATGTCCCTTTGGAGGGATCTCTTCGATCTTTGTTTTTGTACATCCATCATCTGTACAGTACATCAGCTGAGAACCGGCCTCTGTACAGGTAGCTTCTTTTATAACTTCCTTTACAGCCCATGTATGCTCAGGCTTCCATACTGCTTTAAATGTCATATCACCTGTAGGTATTACAGGCGTTTCACCATGTAAAGAATTCAACTGACTGTCTGTATACTTTGCACCTGTCGCCTGATCAACCCAGTAAGCAAGCACATATCCTTCACGCCCTGAAAGAACAGGCGAACGAAACGTAGGATGTAAACCTATCCTTGTATCTTTTGGAATGGAAATTGTGAGTTCTTTAAGATCTGCCTCTCCTCTTAAATATCCTTCATCAGAAACAAAGGTTAAGCTATATGCATCTTCAAAAACAGCATTGAGTGTTGTATCTTGGGTAGGCATAAATTCGTATTCATGTCCGGACATTATCATCTCATTAGTATCTCCAATCTTCCAGCCTACAAGAATTTTTCCCTGTGCCGTAACAGACACATTACAGAAACACATCACACCGGTACAACAGTCGAATGAAACCTTTGTATCCTCTACCTTATTTAACTTGCTTACAGTACTGCTATAGCTTGTTATTTTACCAGAATCAGTAGCAAATGTAATCTCGCAGTTATCTGCCCAATAAGCCTTAAGAGTCATATCACCCTTTGGTTCAATATCATATACAGACTTCTGCTGAGGATTTCCGGTATCTATCATATAGTAGAGATTGTCTTTACTATCCTTCCATCCGACAAATGTCTTTGAATCGTCTTTATACTCAGGCTGAAGTCCTTCTATCTTACCTATAGTACTACCATTATTAACCTCGATATCCATAGACTCTTCTTTGTCAGCGTTAACATATCCGCCGTTACCGTCAAAGGTTACCTTGGATGTCTCACCGGAATTAAAGAACTCCATATTAACTGAGATAGTTCCGACAACTTCCTTTGTGGACTTATCAACGATATTTACAGTCATAACTCCTGAATCAGGATTTCCAAAACTGAATGTATTTCCTCTGAAGCCTAAAAGCGTAGCATCGTCCGGATTGTTTTCATCTAGTGGCATAGGTTCAAGACTTCCCCACATCATGTTTCCGACTTCTTCTGAAAATGCAATCTCGTACTTATCCTGATCGATTGCAGGTCTTACAATAACCTGGAAAAGAACAGTCTTTCCATTATCATAAATACCGTCCTGATAGTCGTAGGTTAATACGCGACTCGGCCCTACCTGAGGTGCTGAAAGCTTGTATAGATAATCACTTGCTTCAGCCTTGGCTCCGGTCTTCAATCCGAAAAGACCGACAACCATCAGTGCTGCGAGAAGAAATGCGAGCACTCTTTTTACTTTTCCCATCCTTTGCATCTTGCTCCCTCCTTATGAGAATTTTTTCATTCTTTCTTTTATTTCCATTTATTAGTTATCACGGTATCCAACTGAGGTCAGTACCCTCAGGTGCTACAACGTTGAACTTCACATAGCAGCCCGCATCGAATACATAATCACCTGCCCATTCAAAGCCAAGCATGGAATTCTTATCGACAACCAGTGAATCATATTTGTAGTCCGCCACAGTCGTATAATCCTGCACGATTCCTATCTTGTTAAACTCATCCCTTGTAAATGTATAGTCCTCGTATAAAGGATAATAAACTGTCCACTTTCCTATCCTGCAGCCATAGGTGGTCATATCCACATCCTTGTATCTGATGTACTTCATACCATCTATAACTTCATCATACTGGATCGTTTCGAGCTGAGTATTCGAGTTAATGGCCGAGCAATACTTGCAGTACGTATACCCCGGGAACGCCGCTGACATATCATCAGTATCATTCCATAGTCCATCTGCACTATACTTCTCCGTTGCAAAGCCCTCATCGTCATAGGTTATATCATTTCTATGCGCGGGATCTGTGCAGTAATTAGTAATATTTATATCAAATGTAACATATACTATATCAAGCTCATATGGAACCTGGCAATAATACTTGCCATAGGTTACCATTGCAACCCTGCTGCCGGGATCATAGGTATCATAGAGGATAGTCCATACTTATCTCATAATCCTTTATCTCTTTCCTGCCACCCTCTGCAGTATAGTAGATATGAAGATCAGAGGTATCAGCCTTCTCTCCCCATATATATCTTCCGAGGTCTCCTTCATACTCAAGGCCGTAGGACTTTTCAGTCTTCTTTGGTTCCTCAGGAGTTTTGGTATTTCCTGAATCGCCACCGTTTTGGTCACCGCCATCACCGTTTTCTCCTCCGGTTGCGCCGCCTCCTCCGGGACTGTTACCTTCACTCGAAGCACCCTCACCTGGAGTTGTCTGATCACCCGTGGTCGGTGCATTTGGCGTCTGGGCAGAATTAGCTGCATTAGGATTCTGCCGGGTCTGAGGTGCAGGTCCATCTGTCGGACTAGGATTATCTGTCGGAGTCTGAGACGCATCTGCCACAGGAGGCATAATGGCATCCGTATCAGTTGCCGTCTCCATCTCCGGACTCTCCTTAGTCTCCTGGATGTCCGTATAAGCAAAAACAGCACTGACCTCGTACTTCGACTTCTCCTTATCGCAGCCCGTCATAGCAAAAAGCATAGCCACAGCTGCTGCTGAGATATAAAGTTTTTTCTTTTTTACAGATAACTTATTAATAGATGATTTATTAATAAATAACATAAACAAATCTCCATAGGAGCTTCTTCAAAAGACTTAGCTCGCTTGTTGCCTTTGCCTTTACACTTTCATAATAGGATTTAACCAAGCTGTAATCCTCTTCATTTATATCTCTTCCGCTGTACCTTGCCTTAAGCAGTATATCATCAACTGATTTAAAATCATAAACGGCCGCCTCGCGGAAGCTTGCATCTATCTCATCTTTGGATCTCGAAGGCATTCCTTCATTAACCGAAACGCCGAATTTACCGAGTATGTACCAAAGCCTTCCCGCCATATAAAGCGTTGCGTGATTTCTGTCCTCGTTTTCTATCTGTTCCCTTATCTTCTTATTTATAAGAATGCTTCTCAAAACGATAACCGCGATTATTACAAATATAATCGCAAGTAAAAGTAAAATCAAGAACAGAGCTTTATTTTTCTTACCTTTTTTTGATGAATTTTCTGTGTCCTTGTTTGGTTCAGGTGAAGTCTCAGGCTTCGGAGACTCCGGAGATATCTCCTGTACAAGCGAGGTGTCAGGGCTTGTTACATCCTCATAGAAGCCCGGTGTCACCTCAACAGGTATCCAGCCGATACCGTAACGGTAGACATCCACCCAGGCATGAGCACTGCCGGAGGTGATCACATTTTTACCTTCTTTCAGCTCACATCTGTAGCCCTCAACATATCTTGCAGGAACACCGTAGTATCTGAACATAAGCACCGCCTCGGTGGAATACTCCATACTGTTACTTAAATCAGAACGTTCCTTAATACTCTCTCTTATATAAGCTGTTATCGTCTCAACGCCAACCTCAGTCGGAATATACTCGAGGCTTGCATCAAAACGATACCGGTCCTCATCTGAAATAGACATATAATGCTGATCGGCGTAATTTCTGTAGGCCTGCTCAAGATCGAAAAACTTTGTCTGACCATCGCTGATACCAAGCTGCTGCTTCTCTGCTATCGTCGAGAAAAAGCCGTTATCATACAGAGAAATAAGCTCATTTGCATCAACATCTGCCGCATCAAACTCGTACTCCTTCTTTATATCAGTAAAGGAATTCTGCACCGAGAGATCCTTGTAGATATTGTTATAGTAGCCGAAATCGAGATAAGCACAGGTATAAGGCGTATAGATATACTTGTCAGAGGCGCCGATATTCTTGACCTTTATTTTTTCAGGCTTATAGTAAAATGTACCTTCGCTGAACTGATTACTAAAGTTCATAAAGCCCGAAAGCATCGTGAGTGACGACTCCTTCGTATCATTCATATACTGAAGCATATCCTTGTTCTCATCCTGATAAGCTTCCTTTTCAAGCTCCTGCCAGGAATTGTCCTCATATGTACAGCCAGTAAAGCCTCTCAGATAAACAAGTCCTTCCGTCTCAGCCTCAACCTCAAGGCGAGGTGAATTCGAGGTATCTATTTCGGATGTCTCCCTCAGGAAGATCGGTCTTTCCGAATATCCTGTTTTCGATATATCTGATTCCCTTAGTTCTGTAGGAATCGAGCCTGTCGCCCGGAATCCTTCTTATCATTAGGTATGAACCTGCCGCAACTATACACACTGCACAGGTCATGATGAGCCAGAATACCCAGCTGTCTTTTATACTCTTCTTATCAGGGCTTCCAATCGAAAGAATGATAAGAGTAATTATCATGATCGCGAAAATAGCATACTTATTCGGATTTTCGACAACAAGCATATACAGAATAAACGATAGATACTCGAGAAGAACCGCATACACAACAAGGTCAAGTCTGATAAATACATTTATAAAAACTGTAATAAGAACCATGATGACAAGAACAAAAAGGACCTTGTCCATAGTCTCACTGAGGCCGCCTACCACAAAAAGCTTGTAGATCGAGCCATGCTTCAGATTCCAGTTTTCTATGATGGAATTGATGTAATGAATGAAGCCGTTTACGATCCTGTATCTATAGGCAAGCACCAGAACAAGCGAAATAACTGTGGTTCCGAATATCCAGGCCTTACGGTCCTTCTTCTTATAGGTATACTGAAATATGAATGATATCAGGATGATAAGCACAGTTGAGATGGCGATCACACCCCACCAGTCCGTGACTGAGAAAAGCATGAAAAAAACAGCTGCACTGAAGAAGCATGAAACCAGCAGATTTGATAGACGAGACGATATGTAGTTTTGCTTTTGTTCTTCTATTCTTATACCGGTCATATTTTCCTCGCTATACCGCTATCTGTCTTACTACTTCCTTAACACTGCCTTTATTCTTGCTTATTAGTTCGTCACTTATCAGAACAACCTGTACATTTTCATAAAGATTCAGACGTTTCATAAGCTTTGAGTCAAGATGACTAGTTACATAAACTACCTTTGCATACTTTGCAAGCGCACCGCTTCTGAGCAGGTACTTGATGCCGTACACATCAGAATTAACATCATTATCAAAAATCATTCGCATCGAAGCATAAAGATCATCTGTATTAAATATATTGAGGAAGGCTGTGGAACGCTTAATCTCGTTATACCAGCCAACCTGGTGGAATATTCCGTTCATCGTATAGGCGGAAGAAATCGACATAAGCGCAGAATATACCATACTCTTCGCCGTCTTATCAGTAGAATCAGTGTCAAATGTAACAAGCACCTGGTTATCTGTCGGCGTATCAAACTCTCGAACCAGGAGATCATCATATCTGTCGGAAAGCTTCCAGTTGATGTGACGTAGATTATCACCCGGCTGATAGGACCTGTACTGAAGTATCTCACTCAGGTTAGTGTTCTTCTGATGACTGAAGTAACGTTCCTTCTCGTAGTTTACTCTTCTGACCTCAGTTACCGATCTGACGCGGCTCATTTCCGGATAGAGATAAACAGTCTTATTCATCTTCTTGATCTTTGTCTTAAAGGTAACGCCCATCATATCGTAGATCCTGATATGGTCTATCTTTATATCAAATCTACCGCAGTAATCACTGCTCAGCTCGTAAACGACCTTGCTCTGTCCCGGTCTTACGGTGAATTTTCCGGTAAGTGACTCAGTCAGCTCGAAGCCTCGGTTGATGACCTTCATTTTGGCCACACCCTTCATAGCAGGAAGCTTTGAGCCATTTGTTACATTTATGATAAGCTCGACACACCTTTTAGATGCAAGGCTGTTCTTCATTGTTACATCTATCTCAAGACTTCTCACAAGGATGATGTTAAGAATCGCTTGTAACGCAAAAAAGGCCAGTAATAAAACTACCAGCCCGAGCACAAATACCTCGCCCGTTACGATGTATAAGGCAAATATGATTATTATCATTACAAGATATGCGATTATATGACTTAACATTTCAACCTCACGACTGTTTAAGCTGCGGTGTCTGAATCCTATGACCGCTTCAGCTGCGGTGCTTGAATCCTATGACTGCTTCAGCTGTGGTGCCTGAACCTTGTTATCAAGAATGTCTGTTAAGATAGATATCTCATTTTCATCCTCCATCCTCGCATCAGGACTGAGGATAACACGGTGGCTTGTGACATCGATGAATACATCATAAACATCATCAGGAGTCACATAGTCTCTGCCGTCAAAATACGCTCTGGCAGAAGCCATACGCTTAAGAGCAACGCTACCTCTGGTGCTGACTCCGACCTCAAGGAGACTGCTGTGACGCGTCTCGTCACAAAGGCGGCAGATATAGTCTATTACGTCTGCGTTACATTTCATCTTCTTATCTATGAAATCACGGATTTCCATCAGCTCTTTGATAGTCATCCTACTGGAAAGGCTGTTTGTTATATCATCTACTGAGGTATTCATCAGGATGCTCGCCTCGTCACTGAGACTCGGATAGCCCATAGAAAGCTTGACCATGAAACGGTCGCACTGTGAATCAGGGAGCGGCTGAGTACCAAGGCTGGTAACAGGATTCTGAGTGGCGATCAGGATAAAAGGCTTCGGAAGCGCCTGAGTTGAACCCTCGAGGGTAACAGTCCCCTCCTCCATCGGCTCAAGAAGTGCAGACTGAGTCTTAGCAGAAGTACGATTTATCTCATCTCCGAGAAGCATATTACACTGAACAGCTCCGGGCATATACTGAAGCTTTCTCTTCTCCTTATCCATATAGTAATAGCCTGTGATATCACTTGGCATGGTATCCGGAGTAAACTGAAGTCTCTTGAAATCAAGACCGATTGCCTTCGAAAAAGCCTTGGCCATAGTAGTCTTTCCGGAACCCGGATTATCCTCAAGAAGGATGTGTCCTGACGCACAGACCGCCATCATGACTCTCTCGATTATATCTCTCTTTCCCTTAATTACCTTTTCAACCTCATCCAATACATCTGTTATCTTATTGTTTAACATAGCCTCTCCTTTATGATTAACTAACGAAGTTATTATATTCAACTTACGAAGTAATTATAAAAACCCATCAGCTTGTATGATAACACAACTAAGAGAATTATAAAATAACCAAAAAAAGAATGACTTGATATGTAAAAAAGCCAAAAAAGAACGCCCTGTCGGGCGTTCCTGCGGAGGGGTAAATGTTTTTATATATCAAAGTCCATCATTATATAAGGTCGGTTCCATCCATAACCTCTAAATGATAGTCTTTAACAGTCCAGCCATCATCTTCATGTGAAAGTCTCCATTCAAAATTCCTGTAATCCTTTCCGGTTTCCAGTGAAGGATTTCCACCTTCATTCTCAAGAAAATCAACAAGGAAAAGAGCTTCCCCATTTTTTACACTTTCATCACCGGCATAAACGATGCTTACAATAGTTCCACCATCTATCTTCTCAAAATTATTCTTAATAACATCAACAGCTTCCATCAGTTCTTCCTGTGTATAAAGACGAGAAGCTCCAATATCGATTGTCAGCTCTGCAGCCTCAACGCTTCTACTATTCTCTCTACTCTTAACAACGAATGCTACTACACCTGCTACAACCAATGTAAGTGCTGTCAAAGCAATAAAAAACTTAACCTTATTTCTCATTTCTAAAAACCTCCAAAATACTTTCATAACCATCACTTCATCTTACACGAGAAACTTTATCACACTAATTGTCACAGTTATGTCACACAAGAAAATGGGGACGGTTCTATCTGACTTTTTTCACAAAAGAAGTCAGATAACCGTCCCCATCAACTTATTTTACCCACGCACCGTCTGCTCCTACCCAGCAGCCGTCTACGTATTTGTTTGTTGTGCCAATCATACTTCGTATGATTGCAAGACTTCTACTAGAAGTCTTGATTCCGCTTCGCGGAATGCATCCTTCGCTTCGCTACGGACTCTGG
>CACYJP010000069.1 GCA_902774725.1 uncultured Lachnospiraceae bacterium | reverse complement strand
AATAGAATTTGTTGGCGAAGTAACAAAAGATGCGATTGCCGCAAATGTGAAAGGGAAACGCATTCCTGATGAATATAGGCAAAAAGGTGCAGCTAATCCATTTATGTACAAGAAACCATAATAATAAAGAAGGCTCATGTTTTCAAATGCATATGAAGACCTGAGAATTCTGCTTTTTGAAAAGCTCGAAGATATTCACAGCGATTCAGTTTCCGGAAAGCTTGATGTAATAATTGTATCCAGTACCTGTGGTGGAACAGGTAGTGGTATTCTTGCTGACCTTACCTACAATATCAAGGCATATGGAAAGTCAAGAAAATGGCAGAACTTCCGTGTCGGAGGATGTCTGCTCATGCCTGATGTGCTTTTTGCAGACAGGGCTGTCTATGAGGATGACGAGCTGAAAACACTTCTGCTTGCTAACGGTTATGCGACAATGAAGGAGATATCTGAACTTATGCAGTCCGGATATGAAGGAAGAAACTACGTATTTGAGAGTACTTCTCATAGACTCAGTATGACTGAAAATATATTTGACAGCTGTATGCTTGTTTCAGGAAAGAAGGATGATCAGGGATATATTCCTAAGGAAATCATATATAACGATGCAGCATATTTCCTTTCAAAGCTTGCAATAAATAAGTATATCGATGACGGTGATGAGAATGGTATACGTCAGATACTCAGAGACTCATTCTTCGAGGAGAGCAAGCTGGGATACTTCAAGGTAGTAAATGAAGCTGACTACAGAGTTCCTATAAAGGAGATAGAAAACATAGTTGAGTATTCAGTCTTCACAGAGGCTTATTCCCGAATGAACAAAATGCCTGATAAGGACGATAAGATGAAGCAGGATATAAAGGACGCGTTTGGGGAAATGCAGCAGTTCCTGCAGGGAAAGCCTGGAGATGAGATAGAGCTAAATGTAAATGGTCTGATCAAGACAGGACAGTATTCTGTCCCACAGTATAAGGATATAAAGAAGCGTACGGACAGACTTAGTACAGGTCTTCCTATGGCTCTTAATACAATAAAAACAGATATTCCTGTTATTGTTAAAGCGATAAGAATCAAGATGTCACAGACACTTGAGGCAAACATCGAGAAGTACATGAAGGAGTACGGACCAACCATAACTATGAGAATCATAGGTGCAGCGGGTATAGGTGGCTGCGAAAAAGATGAAGGTATGGTCGTAGAAGCTAAGAATCTTGAGAGTATGCTTGAAAAGTACCAGCCGTCTGATGATTATGAGATGGTCATTGAATCCATTCTTCAGATAGTTAAAAAGAGATTCTTTACATTTCCAAGTGCAAAGCGTGAGACAGAAAATGGTTATCACGAGGCGTGCATAAAGAGTGCACTTGCAAAGGAAAGAAATATGCTGATTGAGGAGCTGAATTCACAGGATGTATTTGGCGATATAATCAGACAGCTGAGACATAGAGCTGAACAGCTCAGTGATTCATTCTCGCAGTTCAATCAGGATCTTGTAAATGCAGTTGAGGATCTGGCAATTCAGGGAAGAAGAGTTGTTGACTTTACACTTACCGATGCAAAGAGACACGAATTCCTTCCTTCTGATTATGTGACAGAGGAGAGAATAGAACAGTTCAGAACCGGACTTATCAACATGATGATCAATCACGAAAGCGATATGGGTGGTGAAAAGGTTGTGCCTGTATGCGCTGAGATGGAGCATATATATAAGAACTTCCTGCTCGGACTCGGAGTATATCCAAATGAGAAGGTAATTGCCGTTGCATTTGCTGATCATGTTCCGACTATGCAGGATATGAATGCTATGTTTGTTTCCTTTGACAGCGAAGTACGACGTGGTGTTATGAGGGATGCAGCAACAGCGTTCGTTGCTAACTCCATGAAGAAGACAGAGAAGAAGAGGCTTTGTATCATGAAGCCGGGCTTTGAGGAAAAGGTAGTCCGTCAGAAGTACATATCACTTCCTGACTCTATGCCACATTTCTCAGAGGCTATGAAGGAGATACTTACATCAGGAAACTATGGAGGTGTTCCTGATTCAATTACAACTAACATAGGTGAGCAGGTTATTACAACTGATAATTTCTATTCAGGTGTAAGACTTAAGATGCTCGAATGTGCTACTGAAATGGAGACTGCTTATGGACAGGTTGTTTCAACGGGAGCATACAAAGGACTTCATACTCAGGGGTAGTTTTGACTAAGAAGTGTTTTGATTTTTTTCTTTCGTATGAAAGTAAAATATGATAAAATTATGTGTATGTGAAAGGGAAGGCTTCACAGCATAAGGACATAAAGAAAGGGGTTACGTAGCAAATGGAAAAAGAAGAAGTAAGAGTAGAGTTAAAGGCTCTAATAGGGGATACCTTTCCAGAGCTAGAAGAAGTAGAGATGGACAAGGACATCACTACAGAATATGGCATCAATTCAGTTTCAATTATTCGTTTGATAGTTGCAGCAGAGGAGAAATTCGGAGTTAAGTTTACTGATTATGAGCTTGCTCTTGATGAGTATCCGACATTTGGGGATCTTGCAGCAGTTATCAAAGAAAAACTGGATAAAGAATAGACTAAGGAGGGGTGACAAATGGCTAAGAAGAGATTACCGGTAACAAAGAATCCGCTGATAACATCATGGCAGTGGCATGCAACACTTTTTTCAATCCTTTCTGAGGATGACAATGCGAAGAAGTGGATATTTAGTAATTATATACAGCTGAGATGCTACAACATAGAAGAGATTTTCACAGGCGATGATATGCTTTTTGCTGATATCATGCCGGGTAGCAGCTCCCTTAAGGAGTGTCCATACCTTATCACTTCTATCATGACAAAGGAACAGATTCAGAGTTATTGTGGAGATATAGTTGATTTCATAATCAAGACAATTGACCTCGGCGGATATGTATATGGTGTATTCGATGAGGCTAAGATCCTTAGCGATGTTGATGTAGACTACAAATTCCCTCATGAGCTTTTCATTTATGGATACGATCTTGAAGGTGAAGGCTTCTATTGCGGAGACTTTACATTTAAGGATAAATATGCTCATAACAAGATATCCTTCGAGGATGTTCGTAAGGGCTATGAGGTTATCTCAGCTTCTGAGGATCATATGTTTAAGGATGATTACAAGGGAGCGAGAGGTCTCTATGTTATCTTCAAGCATACAGATACATGCTGCTATGATGTTGATACAACACTTATCAGAGACACACTTCGTGAGTATCTGAATTCACAGGATACAAAGAATCATTTCAGAATGATGAGAAACCGCTTCAATGATACAACCTTCGGTGTTGAGGTTTATGACGTAGCACTTGAAAGAATCATGAAGCAGATGCAGTCTGAAGAGCCTGACTTCGATATCAGAGCACTTCATGTAATGTATGATCACAAGGTTCTCATGCTTGAGAGAATCAAGTATCTGATGGCAAACGGATATCTGAACTATGATGCAGATCTTATCAAGGATTACGAAGAGGTTGTTAAGAACATGCTTACAGCTCGTAACCTCCTCATCAAGATATCTATAAGTGAGGATGTAACAGAGGCCGCAAGGTTCAAAGACTACTTCCGTATCGCAAAAGAAAAAGAAGTTGCAGTACTTCTCGAAGTACTCTCAAGACTTGATCAGAGAGCAAAATAATAAGGCAGAGAACATAGTAACTAAGTAGTAAACTATATGGGACGGTTAAAAAAACCGTCCCTTTTTGATAGATAATTTTTGATTATTTGATAGGATTTTGTTTTTTCGAACGTATATATATAGGTGACTATTAAAGTGGCCAAATCAGTGGCTTTATAAATAAAATCAAAAAACAGGAGTAGAAAAAATGAAAAAAAGAGTGCTTGCTTTATTAATTACATTTCTATTTATTATTCCCAATATTCCGGCGATGAGAAGTGTTCAGGCGGCAGGTGAAAAGAAGGGAACGCCTGAGCATGGAATACCTGTGGTAAACATCAATATTGATGAGAGTCAGGGAACGATAGCGGCTATGAATTCAAGTCCCGATCACTCGGTGAAGTGCTATGGAACTATTGATATTGATGTACCGGATGGATATGTATCTGATTATTCCGGTACTGCCTGTGAGGATATAGAAGGACTGGAAATGGAGTACATAAAGGGAAGAGGTAATTCCACATGGACTCAGTCCGAAAAAAAGCCTTATAAGATAAAGCTGAAAAAGGGCAAAAGTATATTTGGAATGGGCAAAAGTAAGCACTGGGCTCTTATAGCAAATGCACTTGAAAACAGCCACGTAAGAAACAGGATGACCTACTGGCTTGGTAATGAAATGGGAGTTGAATTTACACCGAAGCTCGTGCCTGTTGAGGTTTACATGAATGGCGATTACAGAGGCCTTTACTATCTCAGTGAAACAATAAGAGTGGAAAAGTCCAGAGTGGATATCGATGAGCTTGAGGAAGGTGATAATGATGCAGAGACTATAACTGGTGGTTATCTTATATCGACACTTGCTCAAGAGGACGCTCAGGCAAGAGGCGGCATAATAACTGAAAAAGGAATGGGTTTTGCATTTGAAAATCCTGATTTTGTTGAGTATAAAAATGATAATCAGAGAAAGTATATAGAGAACTATCTGACTAAAACTGAGGAGGCTATCTTCGGAGAAGGCTTCAAGGATAAGGATGGTGTCAGCTATAAGGAATATATGGATATAACTGCGGCAGCTGATTACTGGTGGTTCCAGAATGTTTCTATGAATATGGATGGTTTTAAGACGGATAGTACTTATCTGACAAAGAAGAGAAATGATAAGTTGTACTGGGGACCTCTTTGGGATTTCGATAGTCCTTGCTGGGGAAATCTCAGTGTTGTCTTTGGTGGGGATGACTATAAGGGAATCATGTCAGACTGTACATGGCTTAACTATTTAAGAAATGATGATGAGTTCGTCAGTGTTCTTAAGGAACGCTGGAAGCTGATGGACGCAAAGCTTGTTGAGCTCACTAAGAAGGGCGGACAGTTGGATAAATACTATAAAGAATTGAAGCCTGCGGCAGATGCAAATGCAGCAAAATGGGGCTACTACTTTGATGAAGTGAAATCATATGAGGAAGCAATAGAAGGCCTCAGAAAATGGATTGATAAAAGAAGAAAGTGGATAAATGAGAATCTTGATCAGCTTAAGCTAACAGATGAGCCGGGCGATGATGAAGAAGATGGAGATGATGATTCAGGTATTGATCCGGAGCAAAAAGAAGAGCTGGATCCTAAGGAACATGAAGGAACCTGGAGAAAAAATGAAAAGGGTTGGTGGTACGGAGACGATAAAGGCTGGTATGCAAAGGACTGCTGGATGATCATTAATTCTGATATCTACTACTTTGATCAGGACGGTTACATGGCGTCAAATGAATGGAGAGAAGGCTACTGGCTGGATGCTGATGGAAAGCTTGGCTACAAATATAAAGGCAGCTGGAAGGAAAACTCCAAAGGCTGGTGGTTCGAGGATGAGTCAGGCTGGTATGCAAAGAATCAGTGGCAGAAGATAGACGGAAAGTGGTACTACTTCTGCGATGATGGTTACATGGACTACAGTGAATATCGAGACGGCTGCTGGCTCGGAGCAGACGGTGCATGGGACGAGGCCTATGGTGCAGGACACTGGGGTAATAACTCCAAAGGCTGGTGGTACAGTGATGGAGACTGGTATCCGGTAAATCAATATCTCTGGATAGATGGAGTACAGTACTGGTTCGATGCGAGCGGGTATATGAAATAAGCTACAAGGAGTACTTTTGTGAATCGATAGACTGCAAAGGAGACCATATATGAGAAGTAGTAAACTAAAAAAATTATTAGCTATCGTAATTGCTACATTTATAATTCTTCCAAATATAACTGTGATGAGGAGCGTTAATGCTGCGGATATGGATCCGGAGTATGCGACTCCAAAGCATGGAATACCGGTTATGTATCTGAACATAGACGAGAGTAAGGGGACAATAGATGCGATGAATAATAGTCCCGATCATTCGGCTAATTGCTATGGTACGGTTGATATAAAATCGCCAGCAGGATATAAGTCTGAATATACAGGTGCGGAGTGTCAGGATCTGACGGGACTTGAACTGGAATATATCAGAGGAAGAGGAAACTCAACCTGGGAATGGTTTGATAAAAAGCCTTATAAGCTGAAGCTGAAAAAGGGTGCTGATCTTTTTGGAATGGGTAAAAATAAACACTGGGTGCTTCTTTCAAATGCGGGCGATGAAACATTTTTGAGAAACAGGATATCCTACTGGCTGGCAGACTCTATAGGGATGGAATATGTTAGCAAGAGTGTACCTGTAGAGCTTGTGATAAATGGCAAATATAATGGACTGTATTATCTCTGTGAGCAGGTAAGAGTGGGAGAGTCCAGAGTGAATATAGATGAACTATCTGAAAATGATACTAGTCTTCCTGATATATCCGGAGGATATTTACTCACAGCGTGTAGTTATTATGGTGGAATGAAGGAAGGCTGGTTCCATACGACCAGAGATTCATTTTTTGGTTTTGAAGATCCTGATTTTTCAGATTATCAGAGCAAAGCTCAGAAGGGATATATTCAGGATTATCTTCAGAATACGGAGAATGCCCTCTTTGGCAGTGGTTTCAAGGATCAGGCTGGCAAAAGCTACAAGGATTACATGGATGTAAAGTCAGCTGCTGATTATTATCTGATGGAATTCTTTACCGTTAACCAGGATGCATTTTTGACTCCAAGTGCATATATGTATAAAAAAAGAAATGGGAAACTCTTCTGGGGACCTGTCTGGGATTTTGATGTAAGAACGTATGTTATCCCTGATGAAGAAGGAAATGTCAGAGATGCAACTGCAGGAACAAATACCGGAGTGTATTGTTTCTCTACATGGCTGGAAAGGATGAAGAAGGATCCTGAGTTTAAAGCTCTGCTGCTGGAACGTTGGAAGGTTATGAAGGCCAAGATAGATGAGGCAGTAAGAGATGGTGGACAGCTGGATAAGTATTATAACGAGATAAAGCTTGCCCAGACCTATGATGAAAATAAATGGCATAATAATAAATCAGAACGACCATGTAACGTACAGGATCTGAAGGTATGGATGAAAACAAGAGGTGAATACGTTAGTAATAACCCAGATGTTATTTTTCGGGAAGGCGGTTCGTATGAGATCACAAAAGTGTGGAAGGATGGAAAATGGCTGGGTGATGTGAATTATACCGCAACCGGTTCATGGAATTTAGATAGCAGGGGCTACTGGTTTGGAGATACTTCAGGTTGGTATGCAAAGTCGGAATGGGTAATGATTGATTTTACATGGTACTATTTTGACGAAAATGGCTATATGGTAACAAATGAGTGGAGAGATGGCCGTTGGCTTGATTCAACAGGTGCATATCAGTATAACCATAAGGGTGAATGGAAGAGTGATTCAAATGGTTATTGGTTCTGTGACGATACAGGATGGTATGCTAAGAATCAGTGGCAGAAGATAGACGGAAAGTGGTACTACTTCACAGATAAGGGATATATGGACTACGGTGAGTACAGAGATGGCTGCTGGCTCGGAGATGATGGTGCTATGGCCGACGGATATACTCATGGTACATGGCACAGTGATTCAAACGGCTGGTGGTACAGTGATGGAGACTGGTATCCGGTAAATCAATATCTTTGGATAGATGGTGTACAGTACTGGTTCGATGCGAGCGGATATATGAGGTAAAAGTGAGCGGGAATGTTCTTTGCTGAGTGGTAAGTCGATGGGGACGGTTGTCCCCATTGACTTATTTTTTTTATTGCGGTTAAAGTGGTTTAATTAGTGTTATATACACATTATAAAGATTAGAAAAAACAAGGCTTTTATTTGTTCACAAGAAGTTCGTTTTGTGTTATTATTCTAACTAGCTTTTTGCGTCTTTTTGTTATGTTTTCATTATAATTGGCGCATATGAGAACCGGGTCAGGTTCTCTAAAAGAAATAATCCTAGGAGGAATCAAAAATGGCAAGATTCAAAAAGACCATGGATGGTAATGAGGCTGCAGCTCATGCATCGTATATCTTTACAGACTGCGCCGCTATCTATCCTATCACACCTTCATCACCTATGGCTGAACATACTGATGAATGGGCAACAGCCGGAAGAAAGAATATCTTCGGCAACACAGTTAAAATCTTAGAGATGGAATCTGAGGCAGGAGCAGCCGGTACAGTACACGGTTCACTTGTTGCAGGTGCCATGACATCAACTTACACAGCTTCTCAGGGACTTCTTCTTATGATCCCTAACCTTTACAAGGTAGCTGGTGAGAGACTTCCGGGTGTATTCAATGTATCTGCTCGATGCGTTGCTTCACACGCACTTAACATTTTCGGTGATCACTCAGATGTTTACGCTTGTCGTCAGACAGGTTGTGCAATGCTTTGTGAGTCATCTGTACAGGAAGTAATGGACCTTACACCTGTTGCATATATGGCAGCACTTGAAGGAAGACTTCCTTTCATCAACTTCTTCGATGGTTTCCGTACATCACATGAAATCCAGAAGATCGATTGCTGGGCAAATGAAGACTTCGAAGATATCTTCCCATATGACGCACTTGATAAGTTCAGAGCTGAGGCTCTTAATCCAAATCATCCATGCGAGAAGGGATCTGCTCAGAACCCTGACGTATTCTTCCAGACAAGAGAGGCTTGTAACCCAGCTTACAATGATCTCCCTGCTATCGTTGAGAAGTACATGGATAAGATCAATGCAAAGATCGGAACAGATTATAAGCTCTTCAATTACTATGGAGCACCTGATGCTGAGAAGGTTATCGTAGCTATGGGTTCTGTATGTGATACTATTGAGGAGACAATTGATTACCTTACAGCTAAGGGCGAGAAGGTCGGAGTTGTTAAGGTTCGTCTTTACAGACCATTCGTTAATGATAAGTTCATTGCAGCTATCCCTAAGACAGCTAAGCAGATCATCGTTCTTGATAGAACAAAGGAGCCTGGTTCAAATGCTGAGCCACTTGCTCTTGATGTTATGGCTGCTGTACGTGGAACAGAGTTCAAGGATACACCTATTACAAGAGGTCGTTACGGACTTGGTTCTAAGGATACAACTCCTTCAGAGATCGTTGCTGCATTTAATAATACAGAGAAGGAAGAGTTCACTCTTTCAATCTTCGATGATGTTACAAATCTTTCACTTGATTCAGGTGATGCTCTTGTTACAACTCCAGAGGGAACAGTTTGCTGTAAGTTCTGGGGACTTGGTGCTGACGGTACTGTTGGTGCTAACAAGAACTCTATCAAGATCATCGGTGATAACACAGATAAGTACGTTCAGGCTTACTTCGACTATGATTCAAAGAAGTCCGGTGGTATCACAATGTCACACCTGAGATTCGGTGATAAGCCAATCAAGTCAACATACCTCATCCACAAGGCTAACTTCGTAGCTTGCCACAATGCAGCTTACGTAAGAAAGTACAAGATGGTTGAAGAGCTTGTTGATGGTGGTACATTCCTTCTTAACTGCCCATGGACAGGAGAAGAGCTTGATAAGCATCTCCCAGGACAGGTAAAGAAGTACATCGCTGATCACAATATCAACTTCTACACTATCGATGGTGTTAAGCTTGGTATCGAGTCAGGTATGGGTCCTACACGTATCAACACAATCCTTCAGTCAGCATTCTTCAAGCTCACAGGAATCATTCCTGAGGCTGAGGCAATCGAGTACATGAAGGCAGCTGCTAAGAAGTCTTACGGTATGAAGGGTGATGACATCGTTCAGATGAACTGGAAGGCTATCGATCTTGGTGCTGATGCTGTAGTTAAGGTTGATGTTCCTGCAGACTGGACAAATGCAGTAGACGAGGGTCTTGATTATCCAAAGGCTACAACAGGTACAAAGGAACAGCAGGATTTCGTAAACGACGTTCAGATCAAGGTTTCAGCTCAGGAAGGAAATACAATTCCTGTTTCTGTAGTTGCAAGATACATGGATGGTTCTACACCATCAGGTACAGCTGCATATGAGAAGAGAGGCGTTTCCGTTTCTGTTCCTGTATGGGATGCTGAGAAGTGTATCCAGTGTGGACTTTGTTCATATGTATGTCCTCACGCTGCAATCAGAACAGTTGCTCTTACAGATGATGAAGTAGCAGCTGCACCAGCTGGATTCAAGTCAGCTGATATGAAGCCTGCAATGCCAGGTTATAAGTTCAACATCGCAATCTCAACAATGGATTGTCTTGGATGTGGATCTTGTACAAATGTATGTAATGTAAAGGCTATCGAAATGAAGCCTCTTGATGATGCACTTAAGGCTGAGCAGAATCTCTTCGATTATGCTATCTCAGTTCCTGATAAGGAAGAAGTTATCGAGAAGTTCGGTGCTGCTTCAATCAAGGGATCACAGTTCAGACAGCCACTCCTTGAGTTCTCAGGAGCTTGTGCAGGTTGTGGTGAGACACCATACGCTAAGCTTATCACTCAGCTCTATGGTGATAGAATGTATATCTCAAATGCAACAGGATGTTCATCTATCTGGGGTAACTCTTCACCTTCAACACCTTATACAACAAATAAGGCTGGTAAGGGACCTGCTTGGGATAACTCACTGTTCGAGGATAATGCAGAGTTCGGTTTCGGTATGTATCTTGCTCAGAAGACACTCCGTGAGAGTCTTTCAGAGAAGGTTAAGGCTGTAGCTGAGACAAACGCTGATGTAAAGGCTGCTGCAGATAAGTTCTTCGAGACATATGATTCAACACTTGAAAACACAGCTGCTGCTGACGCACTTGTTGCTGCACTTGAGAAGGTTGACAGCCCAGAAGCTAAGGCAGTTGTTAAGGATAAGGATTTCCTTGCTAAGAAGTCACAGTGGATCTTCGGTGGTGACGGTT
>CACYJP010000068.1 GCA_902774725.1 uncultured Lachnospiraceae bacterium | reverse complement strand
GGCGTCAAGGATCACCATATCCTTATACTTTTCGGGAAGCGCAACGGTCATATGCCATCTGCCTTCAACAACCTCGCCGTATTTTTTTCCGGCGCTTCTGGAGCTTGCCGCCAAAGCAGTTACTTCAAACCAAGGGTGATTTTCAAGCAGCAGCGCAAAACGCTGACCGACCATACCTGTGGCTCCGATGATTCCGACATTAAACTTTCTCACTGTTGATTCCTCCGATTGAAACAATTTTGAAAAAACGGTTGCCAGATCAGAAAAAATATACTATGATAGTATAAGCACCGAAAATTCCTGCAACCGCAAGATGTAGGATGATTTCCAAATTACCCTACTATATACTATATCATTTTCAATGATTATTGTCAATTATTTTTGCACACGGATTTTCATCAATTATTCATTCAGAAAGGTTTTTGTTATGAAAACAAGCGATTTTTATTATGAACTGCCAAAAGAGCTGATAGCGCAGACTCCGGTCGAGCCGCGCGACCACTCTCGTTTGCTGCTGCTTGACCGTCAAACAGGCAAAGTAACCCACCGGCATTTCTATGATATTATTGATTATTTGAACGAGGGCGATTTGATAGTCGCCAACGATTCGCGCGTTTTGCCCGCGCGGATCTTCGGAACAAAGGATCTGACGGGTGCGCGCGTTGAGTTTTTGCTGCTGAAACAAATCAGCGGCAACCGCTGGGAAACACTTTGCAAGCCCGGCAAAAAAGCTCGCGAGGGCGACGCTTTTACATTCGGAAACGGGCTTCTGCGCGCCGCTGTTGCGGAAGTAAAGGATGACGGCAACCGTGTGGTGGACTTTGACTGCGACGAAAGCTTCTTTGCCGCGCTCGACAAGATCGGTCAAATGCCTCTGCCTCCCTACATCACCGAAGAGCTTAAGGATAAGGAACGCTATCAAACGGTCTACAGCCACGAGTTAGGCTCTGCCGCAGCTCCGACAGCCGGACTGCATTTTACAAATGAGCTGATGGACAGAATACGCGCGAAGGGCGTTAAGATCGCATATGTTACCCTGCACGTCGGACTGGGCACCTTCAGACCTGTCAAAACGGACGACGTTACAAAGCACAAAATGCACAGCGAGCATTATGAGATCCCCGCCGAAACCGCAAGGCTGATAAACGAAACAAAGCAAAACGGCGGCAGAGTCATCGCCATCGGCACAACGTCCTGCCGCACGCTCGAGAGCGTTGCGACGCAGTTCGGCGAGATCAAGCCCTGCGAAGGCTTCACCGACATTTTTATCTATCCCGGTTATCGGTTCAAGGTGCTCGACGGACTTGTTACAAACTTTCACCTTCCGGAAAGCACTCTTATTATGCTTGTGTCCGCCTTTGCCGGATATGACAATGTGATGAACGCTTACAAAATTGCCGTAAAAGAAAAATACAGGTTTTTCAGCTTTGGTGATTGTATGTGCATTTTATAAGTGTAATATGCGCATAATATATTGACATTGATTATTTGTTGAGATATAATAAGTGTAAAGAATAACAAGGAGTTGATACTATGGCAAAAGTCAGTACAAATATAAGTATTGATGCAGATATAAAAAAGCAGGCACAAGAGCTCTTTGCTGAACTGGGTATGGATTTGTCTACAGCGATCAACATTTTTATTCGTCAATCTATAAGACAACACTCCATTCCCTTTGAGATTACTGCCGATATTCCTAATAAAGAAACGAGAGAAGCGATCGCAGAAGTCCGGCGTATGAAAAAAGACCCCACTATCGGCAAAGCGTATGATGATGTTGATGTTATGTTTGAGGAATTGCTCTCATGAAATATCGCCCAAAACCAACTTCAAGATTTCAAAAGGACTTAAAGCGCATACAAAAACGCGGTTATCAAATCCAACTCATTAAGGACGTCGTGCGCAAGCTTTCCGACGGAGAAACGCTTGAAGCGAAATATAAAGACCATTCGCTGTCAGGCGAATATGCAGGTTGCCGTGAATGTCATATCACCCCCGACTGGCTTCTGATATACGAAATCTATGAAGATGAATTGATACTATATCTAACCCGAACCGGCACACACAGCGATTTGTTTTGAGCGGCGTTTTTCTGCGCCGCTTTTATCCTGCTTTATCTAAACGAAAGGATGACTGTATTATGAGTGAAAGAGATTACGCAAAAAGTATTATTGATATTATTCCCGAGGAACATCTGGGAGAAGTCATTGAGTATATGCTGAGCCTGTCGGACACCGAATATGACGAAAAAAAGTTTAAGCTTGTTTCCGGGCATATTCTCGAGAAATATCACAAGGCGTTTGAGGAGTTGGCAAAATGATAAAATTCAGCCAAGAAAAAGTGTTGCTCCTGCATCAGCTGATCGCGCAGGAAACAGGCGGCGACGCCGGAGTAAGGGATTACGGACTACGAAAAAATACTGAAATGGATAAAAGGATTTGAGAACAATAGAGGATGATCTTCCATAATATCCTGCGTCCCGTAAGCTTTGGTGACGCGATGTTTATTTCCGGGGAGGAATTATGTTCAAACTGATCAAAACCGAAAACAAGGCGCGGCGCGGGGAATTTGTTACACCGCACGGCACGATTCAAACGCCTGCGTTTATGAATGTGGCGACCTGCGGCGCAATCAAAGGCGCGGTATCCGCGCTTGATCTGAAAAATATAAAATGTCAGGTGCAGCTTTGCAACACCTATCACCTGCACCTTCGCCCCGGCGACGATCACGTGAAGGCGCTTGGAGGCTTGCACCGGTTCACGCGCTGGGACGGTCCGATCCTGACCGACAGCGGCGGCTTTCAGGTCTTTTCCCTTGCCAAGCTTCGCAACATCAAAGAGGAAGGCGTGTACTTCAACTCTCATATCGACGGCAGAAAAATCTTTATGGGGCCCGAGGAAAGTATGACGATCCAGTCAAACCTCGGCTCTACCATCGCTATGGCTTTCGATGAATGTGTGGCAAACCCTTCCCCTTACGAATACACAAAAAAGAGCGTTGAACGCACCACCCGATGGCTTAAGCGCTGTCAGGCAAAAATCGCAGAGCTGAACGCCGGCGAAGGTACGATCAATCCGCAGCAAATGCTGTTCGGCATCAATCAGGGCGGCACCTACACAGACTTGCGAGTTGATCATATGCAGGAAATCGCGGAGCTCGATCTTGACGGCTATGCCATCGGCGGTCTGGCTGTCGGCGAACCGACAGAGGTGATGTATGAGATCATAGAGCAGGTTGAGCCGCACGCTCCGAAAAACAAGATCCGCTATCTGATGGGCGTCGGCACTCCCGTAAATATTCTGGAAGCCGTTCACCGCGGCGTCGACTTGTTTGACTGCGTTATGCCAAGCCGCAACGCGCGGCACGGACAGCTGTTCACATGGGATGGCGTGCGCAACCTTAACAACGCAAAATACGAGCTGGATCCCTTGCCTATTGACGAGCACTGCGACTGCCCTACGTGCCGCAATTTTTCACGCGCGTATCTGCGTCACCTGCTGAAAAGCGGCGAAATGCTCGGAATGCGGCTGGCGGTAATACATAATCTTTACTTCTATAATAACATGATGGAAGAGATAAGAAATGCAATCGAGGAACATAGATGGAAGGCTTATAAGAAGGATAAGCTGGAAAAAGTATCCGGAGAAGAAAAATAGTTTGCATATTTAAGCGTTTTAGCTTATTATGACATAAGTGTCAAAATACGAGACGTTAAAAATTTATAAAAAAGATATATATCTAAGGAGGAAAAATAGAAATGGGAATGGTACTTGACGGAGCCGCTCAGCAGACAACAGGTGGCAGTGGAATGATAATACTTGTTATCTATATCATCTTCTTTGTTGCAATGATCTATTTTCTGTTTGTAAGACCATCAAAGAAGCAGCAGGCTCAGCAGCAGGAGCTTATGAACAAAATCAAGCCTGGTGACTCAGTAATGACAACAAGTGGTTTCTACGGAACAGTTATCGGTATGGAGGATGATACAGTTATCGTTGAGTTCGGAAACAATAAGAACTGTCGTATCCCTATGCACAAGAAGGCTATTGCTGATGTAGAGAGTGCAGATGCTGTTTATGAAGAAGCAGAGGATAAGACAGAGGAAAGTACAGAAGAAACAAAAGCAGGAAAGAAAAAGTAATTATGAAAAAACGAATTTCTGCAATCTTAATATGTATGTTGATCCTGTCTCTGACAGGCGGATGCGGAAAGGAAAAGGAGCCTTATTCTTCTCCTAACTTCTCCAATAATTCTCCTGACATGGGTACAGAAACAGATGCAACAGTAACAGATGCGAGCCTGAATGATGCTCTGATGATAGCCAGCTACACTGATGCGACTATGTCAGATGCCAGTGCTACAGATGCTGTTCCTGCGTCTCTTACTGATGCGCTTCCAATGGGAGTTTATCAGGATAATACATATTATAACGGTCTTGCAGAGTTCAAGATAGAGGTTGACGGAGAGAGCTGGAAGCTGTTCGATTCAGTCGAGGTTGCTTCGGCAACAGGTGCGACTGCAGACTACGTATCCAATCTATGGTATGGATATACATCACCTTTTGATGAGGATACTACTTATGCAGCTATTGCCTCTAATACTCAGTCAGGTTCGACTATCATAGTGTCCTATATAAGTCCGACGAGCTATAACATGCCGAACTATTCATCGGCTGATTATCTGAAGAGAGTAGCGGACAGATATGAGGATGTTTATGTGAGAAATGTAACCTTCCTCGGACAGCAGTACGATGTTATTGATATTCCTGAGGAAGAGTCGGATGTCGGAAGAAGGGTGCAGTTTGCGATAGATAGGGATGGTCTTATAATCCTTATAACCTTCACTATCTTTGAAGGAACGACTCTTGAAGAGGCAGTCGGTTTATTAAAACCTTTATACTATTAATTGATTTGATTATTGAAACTAACCGGGGCATAACTGCTCCGGTTGTTTAGTAGAAGAAATAATTATGGAAGAAGCGAGTAAAAATAATAATTCAATAAGGGGTATCGTCCATATAATTTTTGCGGCTCTTTGTTTTTCGCTTATGACTCTTTTTCTCAAGCTGGCCGGTGATCTTCCGGTTATGGAAAAGGCATTTTTCAGAAATATAGTTGCCTTTCTTATAACAGCCATCCTTCTTTCGAGGAGCGAGGAAAAGTTCAAGGTAAAAAGAACGAGCTGGGTGGGCATAATACTAAGAAGTGCGTTCGGAACAGCCGGACTTATTGCGAACTTCTGGGCAGTCGACAGAATAGGCCTAGCAGATTCCAACATGCTGAATAAGATGTCACCTTTCTTTGCGATGCTCATGTCGATTTTTATCCTCAAGGAGGAGCCTGATCGTCTTGAGTGGGGCGCTCTTATCATAGCTTTTCTCGGAGTTATATTTGTAGTAAAGCCAAGTGCGGGTATGGCAAGTCTTCCGGCTTTTGTGGGACTCTTTGGAGGCTTCGCTGCAGGAACGGCTTATACATTTCTCAGAAAGGTAACCATGAGAGGAGAAAGAGGACCGATAGTTGTTATGTGCTTCTCGCTTTTCTCTACGCTGGTGACGTTGCCGTTTTTGATATTTGACTATGAGCCTATGTCTTTGAAACAGCTTGTGTTCATGCTTCTTGCAGGAGTGGCTGCGATGGGCGGTCAGATGAACATCACGGCAGCTTATACCTATGCTCCGGCAAAAGAAATAGGTGTAATCAGGTGGTATTATATACTGCATATGAAAGATAAAAATAAGGAAACGGAAAATGCGTAACAGGGGTCGAGTTATTAAAAATATGCTCATAGGCATGATAGGGATTTGTATCTGTATTGCAGCTACATGGGTTTCTTCCATGACGGGAAAGGGAAATGTAGTTAATGGTTATATCCAGAGCAACTGGCCCAAAATGTCTTTCTTCAGATTTGAGATATCTATAATCATGTCTTCAATCGGAATCACACTTTACTATATAGGAATTAGTGAATATATCAAAGTCTTGAAAATCACGAAGAGAAGAAGAGGATATAGGGAAAACCGGATGGCAAAGCTTTTTGAAGTGGGTGCCGTGGCCGGTCTGATATCATATCTGTTTATTCAGGTGTGCTTTATTATGATGGCACTTGTTTACAAGCTCCTATATACAACCAGTCTGATGGGGGCGGATATCATATCAGTTACTGAAGGAATGTTCTACTATGTTGCAATTCCTGTAATCGCTTTTTATGTTATATCAATTGTCGCGGTATCTATTCCGTATATGTATTTTACTTATACCGGCAAGCTGAAAATACCGAAGCTCTTTATACTTTTTAATCCGCTTATTTTCCTTGGAATAGGAGAGCTTTTGAAGCTGACTAAAAAGTATTATCTGGTAGACTTTTCATCTGCGGCAGTTCTTTTCGGATTTTTACTTATGATGGCAGCAGGTGCTATTCACGTATCAAAAATGCCTGATGATAAGAGAGAACGAAGACGTAGAGCTGAAGATCAATAAGTAAGTGGTGACGGTTCTTTTTGACTTGTTATTAGGAGATAGTTATGAGATATATATCGTGGAATGTTAATGGAATAAGAGCCTGTGTAAATAAGGGCTTTAAGGAGTCCTTTGATAAACTGGATGCAGATATTTTTGCGATTCAGGAAAGTAAGATGCAGAAGGATCAGCTAAGCCTTGAGCTGGACGGCTATTATCAGTACTGGAATTATGCAAAGAAAAAGGGATATTCTGGTACGGCTATTTTTACAAAAAAAGAACCATTAAATGTCATTTACGGCATGGGGATTGAGGAGCATGATCAGGAAGGTCGTATGATCACTCTTGAATTTGAGGATTTCTATTTCATATGTGTATATGTTCCGAATTCACAGGAGGGACTGAAGAGGCTTGATTACAGAATGAAGTGGGAGGATGATTTCAGAAGCTACATACTTGAGCTCGATAAGAAAAAGCCTGTAATTGTATGTGGCGATATGAATGTCGCTCATAAGGAGATAGATCTGAAGAACCCATCCTCTAATCATAAGAATCCCGGTTTTACTGATGATGAGAGAGAGAAGATGGGTATACTTCTTGATTCGGGCTTCGTTGACAGCTTTAGATATAAGTATCCGGATAAGACTGAAGCTTATTCCTGGTGGTCGTATAGATTTAATTCCAGAGCAAGGAATGCCGGATGGCGTATCGATTATTTCCTTGTTTCTGAAAAGCTTAAGGATAAGATAGTGGATGCTTCTATACATAGTGATGTGATGGGTTCGGATCACTGCCCGATAGAGCTTGAAATAAAATAAGTAAAGCCGTTAATTAGAATAAAATATAAATAAAACATAAATAAAACTCTTGAATATTATAAGACGTGATATTATAATGACCTCAACACGTAGTTTTTAAAACTACGTGCGGAGGTCTGCTTTTTTGTAGATTGATTCGAAAACCGGAATGGTCCGGGAAAGTAAAGAAAAGTATAGTATAGATATAGTTTAGAAAAGATTGGAATCTAAGATGGATAATAGTGCAAATGTAAATAAGCTTACTCCTGTTGAAGGAATAGCAGGAAAGTATATATCTACAATTGAAGATGAGAATGGTCTGCTTAAGGAAATCGAGTTTCATAATACAGATGATTTCAATTTTGGTTTCGACGTAGTGGATGTTCTGGCTGAGAAATGTCCGGATAAGACTGCAATGATGCATATATCCAAGGCCGGCAAGGAAAGAAGAATTACATTTAAGGATATGATGTATTATTCTAATAAGTCAGCTAACTATCTCCATTATCTCGGTATCAAAAAGGGAGACAGAGTTTTGCTTGTCCTCAAGAGACATTATCAGTTCTGGTTTGCGCTTCTTGCACTTCACAAAATCGGTGCAATAGCAGTTCCATGCTCATACCTTCTTACTAAAAAGGATTTTGAATACAGACTGAAGGCAGGCTCCATAAGTGCTGTTATCTGTACTGCTGATGGAGATGTTTCAGAGGAAATAGATAAGGCTGCGAAGAATTATAATGGCCTTAAGGCCAAGATGCTTGTAGGTGGTTCAAAGGATGGCTGGCACAAGGTTAACAGAGATGTCAGATTCTTCTCACCACAGTTTAAACGTCCGCCGCTTTGTGCATGTGGAAATGATACTGCTATTATGTTCTTCACTTCAGGAACTACATCTTATCCGAAGATGGCAGCTCATAGTCATAAGTATCCGCTTGCTCATTATGTGACAGCAAAGTATTGGCATCAGGTAGAACCGGATGGAATGCATTTTACAATAAGTGATACCGGATGGGGTAAGGCTCTCTGGGGAAAGATATATGGACAGTGGCTCGCTGAAGCACCTGTTTTCACTTATGATTATAATGAATTTTTTGCGAAGGAAATTCTTTCTCTGATGGAGAAGTATCATATAACAAGCTTCTGTGCTCCGCCGACTGTTTTCAGAATGCTCGTGCATGTTGATATGTCGAAGTTCAACCTGTCTCATCTGCATAATGTATGTACTGCCGGTGAAGCTCTTAACCCTGAGGTATACGAGAAGTTCTATATGATGACCGGGCTCAAGATAATGGAAGGCTTCGGTCAGACGGAGACAACACTCGTGGCTGCAAACCTTAAGGGAATGAATCCTAAGCCGGGTTCAATGGGAAGACCAAGTCCGATGTATGAGGTAAAGCTTCTTAATGATCTGGATGAAGAGGTGATGACCGGTGAGGTTGGTGAGATCTGCATACGTGTTAAGGAAGATAAGCAGATAGGACTTTTCCTGGGATACTACCTGGATGAAGAAAAGACGGCTTCTGTTTTAAGAGACGGCTATTACCATACCGGTGATACTGCATACATGGATACAGATGGATATCTCTGGTATGTAGGAAGAAGTGATGACATCATCAAGTCTGCCGGCTTCAGGGTAGGACCTTTCGAGATAGAAAATGAGATAATGAAGCTTCCTTATGTTATAGAGTGCGCTGTAACCAGTGTTCCGGATAAGGTAAGGGGACAGGCAATAAAGGCTTCAATCGTGCTTGCCAAGGGTGTTGAGGTAAGTGATAAGCTTAAGAAGGAAACAATGAAATATCTGAAGAACAATCTTGCTTCGTACAAGCGACCAAAGTTTGTAGACTTTGTAAAGGAGCTTCCTAAGACTTCAAGTGGTAAGGTCAGAAGAGCGGAGATAAAAGCAAAGGATTGGGAAAAGAAGTGAAGAGGCGAATGAGCCTCTTCCTTTTTTAGTTAGAACGGAATAAAAAAATATTGACATTCATCAGATATAGACTATAATGGAAAAGGTTAAAATTTTTTAAATAAAATTTTTTAATCAAATATGCTTAAAGAAAAAAATTATTAAAGGAGACAAAGAAATGTTTGATGAAATCAAAGCTGTAATCGCAGAAACACTTAGTGTAGATGAGGACAAGATCACTCTTGAGGCTTCTCTTACAGATGATCTCGGTGCTGATTCACTTGATGCTGTAGAGCTTGGAATGGCTATCGAGGATGCTATCGGTGTAGCTATCGCTGACGAAGATCTTCCAAACATTAAGACTGTTCAGGATCTTGTTGACTACGTAGAGTCACATAAGTAAGAAAAAAAGAAAAACTCGTTCGGAGGAACAAAAAATGAAGCTTTTTAGTAAGCGAAGTCAGTCTGCTGACAGTAGCAATACTGTAAAAGATGACATTGTACTGGTGGAATCTGAAAACGAGGAATTAGATGAAGATACTAGCTCGGAGCAGGTGTTTACCTGCTCCGAATGTGGTGTCAGTACATCGTTATCAGAAATTAAAAAGAATTTATATGTATGCCCGAAATGTGGAAAGCATTCCAAAATATCAGCTAGAAGAAGAGTTAAGAATATAGCGGACGCGGGTACATTTAAGAAAATAAAGAACAATATTCCTTTTAAGAACCCTATTGGCTTCCCGGAATATGATGAGAAGATCAAGGGACTTCAGAAGAAAACAGGACTTGATGAGGGTATTTTATCAGGAGTATGTGAGATAGAGGGACATAAGACAGTGCTAGCTGTTATGGCCAGTGAATTCTTGATGGGAAGTATGGGAATCGCAGTCGGTGAGATGGTTACAAGAACCTTTGAGTATGCTGACAAGATGAACCTTCCTGTCATTATTTTTACTGCCAGTGGAGGCGCACGTATGCAGGAGGGAATCCTTTCTCTGATGCAGATGGCAAAGACCTCAGCGGCAGTTAAGAGGTTCAGCAGACATGGCGGTCTTTATGTATCTGTACTGACTCATCCTACAACGGGTGGTGTTAGTGCCAGCTTTGCGACACTCGCAGATATAACGATAGCTGAGCCGGGTGCACTTATTGGTTTTGCCGGACCTCGAGTTATCGAACAGACTATAGGACAGAAGCTGCCTGAGGGATTCCAGAGGGCAGAGTATCTTGAAGAGCATGGTTTTGTAGACGGAATAGTTGAACGTAAGGATATCAAAGCAAAGCTTGCTCAGATACTCAGACTTCATGAAAACAGGAGGGTGTCATGGCAACGATAAGAGAAATAGATGATAAGCTGACTGTTCTTGAAGAAAGAATCGCAGAGTTTAAGGATGAGATGAAGGATATTGAACAGCTGAGCGAGCTTCATGCTGAGTATGACCGTACGGCTGAGATGGCTTCAGACCTCACTCCTCATGACAGAGTATTTCTTGCGAGACATGCAAGAAGACCTAAGGTTGATGACTATATCGATGCTCTGTTTGAAGACTTCTTTGTTCAGAGAGGTGATATCCTGAATAAAGAGGATAAGAGTATATATGGTGGAATTGCAACATTTCACGGAGTTCCTGTTACTGTGCTTGGTCATAGAAAGGGAAGAGATCTTCAGGAAAATATGGAGTTCAACTTCGGAATGCCTGAGCCTGAAGGATATCGTAAGGCTCTGAGACTTATGAAGCAGGCAGAGAAGTTTGGACGTCCGATTATTACATTTATCGATACTCCGGGTGCTTATCCGGGACTTGATGCTGAGGCACATGGACAGAGTCAGGCGATTTCTCAGAATCTCGCTGAGATGAGTGCTCTGAAGGTTCCTGTAATAGCAATCGTAACAGGAGAGGGATGCAGCGGAGGCGCGTTAGCAATCGGTGTTGCTAACTCAGTATATATGCTTGAAAATGCAGTTTATTCTGTGCTTTCACCTGAAGGCTTTGCTTCAATTCTCTGGAAGGATTCTGCCAGAGCTGATGAGGCATGTAAGCTGATGAAACTCACATCCTTTGATCTAAAGGAGTACGGAGTTATTGAGGGAATTATCAGAGAACCTCTGGGCGGTGCTCATCATAACCCAAGTGTTGTTTACAGGGAAATAGATGAGATGCTTGTGCGTGAACTGAGACGTTTCAAGGGCAAGAGCGGATCTGAAATTGCCAGAGACAGATATGAGAAATTCAGAAATATCGACTCGGCAGTGCTTTCTGTTTAGTGATATGATTTTTGGACTATTAAACATTTGTATAGAGAGGGAAAATCATGATTAATGAGATGCTGGGTACTAAGTACCCGATCATTCAGGGCGGAATGGCTAACATAGCGCTCGGCAAGTTTGCTGCAGCAGTTTCAAATGCAGGTGGTCTTGGACTTATCGGTTCAGGTGGATATGATGCAGCACGTATCGAGCAGGAGATATATGATGCAAGAAAGGCAACAGATAAGCCGTTTGGTGTCAATCTGATGCTGCTCAATCCTGATGTTGACAACATAGCTGATCTTCTTGTTAAGGAAAAGATAAAAATCATTACTACCGGTGCGGGAACACCTGGTAAGTATATGGAGAAATGGAAAGAGATGGGAGCAATCGTCATCCCGGTTATTGCCAGCAGTGCACTTGCTCGTCGTGTTGAAAAGCAGGGAGCCGATGCGGTTATCGCTGAAGGTGGTGAAAGCGGTGGTCATGTTGGAGATATGACAACAATGGCACTTGTTCCTCAGATAGTTGACTGTGTAAATATTCCTGTTATCGCTGCAGGTGGTATAGCAGATGGAAGACAGTTCGCAGCTGCTATGTGTCTTGGAGCACAGGGCGTTCAGATAGGAACATGTCTTCTTGTAAGTGAGGAGTGTCCTGTACACGATAATTATAAGCAGGAGCTTATAAAGGCAAAGGATAACAGTACAACAGTTACAGGTCGTTCTCTTAATGCACCTGTACGTATAATAAAGAATCAGATGGCTAGAGAATATCTGAAGCTTGAGTCTGAAGCAGCTTCCAGAGAGGAGCTTGAGCAGATAACGCTTGGTGGTCTTCGCCGCGCTGTTTCTGAAGGTGATATGAAGACAGGATCTGTTATGGCAGGTCAGGTCTGTGGACAGCTTAAGGAAGTGAAGCCTGTAGCTGAGATAATTAAAAGTATTTATGATGAAGGGATGAAAATAAGGAATAATGGGATTTAAGCCAACAAGTAAGATGCAGCTCGTTGCAATTATAGCAGTTGTTCTGCTGATCATTGGTGCTGCATTTCTCATACTGAAGAAGGTCGGAGTGTTTGATGAAACTGAAAAAACAGTTGAAGACTATTCTTCATATGATGAGTTTCGAAAGGATGTAAACAACAGTACATTTATAGATAAGATTCCGGCAACTGCATCAGATCTGAGGTATTACAATAATCAGACTGAGGTTATTATATTGATCTTTTTGATGATTATAAATCTTCTGAAAAGTATATAGAGGAAGAAAATATGCAGGTGGGCTTTATGGATCTGGAAGGTCTTACATTTGCAAAAAGACTGATGGTAGATGGCGAAGGCTCTTTCAGGGTTGTTCGTTATGCCCGTAAGGGTTATAGTTCTGCAACAAGTAGACTTGGAGTCCTTTATAACAAGGATACCGGCAGGGTTGTTATTTTTGAATCTTACGATTAATCTTACGGCTAAATTGACTTAATAATGAAAGACTTAAATGAGGAAGTGATTAAAATGAAAATAGGATTTTTATACGCAGGTCAGGGTTCTCAGAAGGTTGGAATGGGTCTTGATCTATATGAGAAGTATCCTGAGTTTAAGGAGACCTTTGATAATGTGACAGGTGTGGATTTTGATCTGAAAAAGGTTTGCTTCGAAGGTCCTGCAGAGACACTTAATGAAACAAAATATACACAGCCATGTATGGTTGCATTTGCAGTTGGAATGACAAAGGTGCTTGCTTCACTTGGCGTTAAGCCGGTTGCAGCAGCGGGACTTTCACTTGGAGAGTATTCAGCACTTTATGCTTCAGGTGTTTTTACAGAGGAGCAGGTTATTCCGCTTGTTCAGTTCAGAGGAAATGCAATGCAGACTGCAGTTTCAGGAAGAGACTGCAAGATGATCGCGGTGCTTGGTCTTGATAAGGAAACTGTATTTGCGGGCTGCGATAAGGTTCGTGCAGAGCTTGAGGCGGCCGGAAAGGTTGATGCAGAAGGAAAGCTTTTGGTAGCTGAGCCTGCTAACTTTAACTGCCCGGGACAGATAACAGTATCCGGTGATGCTGAGGCTGTAGATATGGCTGCAGAGGTGCTTAAGGAGATGGGTGCAAAGAGATGCCTTCCTGTAAAGGTTAGCGGACCTTTCCATACATCGCTTATGAAGCCGGCAGGAGATGCACTTGCTGAGAGATTTAAAAATGAGAGCTTTGGTGAGATGCAGATACCGGTTATATTTAACTGCATCGGAAGAGAGAAAAACGACGATGAACAGATACCTGAGCTTCTTGAAAAACAGGTTCAGAAGTCAGTTTACTTTGATGACTCAATCAAGGCGATGTCTGAAATGGGCATTGATGCATTTGTGGAGATCGGTCCCGGAAAGACACTCTCAAAATTCGTTCAGAAGACAACACCGGATATCCCGGTATACGGAGTAGAAACAGTAGAAGATATAGAGAAATTACTTGAAGTCGTTGGGGGCAGTTCTAATTGACTTAAAGTCAAAGGGGACGGTTCTGATAGACTTAAATTAGGAGGAAAAACAATGAGTAAAAGACTTGAAGGAAAGACTGCAATCGTTACAGGCGGTGGACGTGGAATCGGTAGAGCTATAAGTGTTAAGCTCGCATCAGAAGGCGCAAATGTTGTTATCTGCGATATAGCTATCAATGAAGCAGCTGAGGAAACTGTAAAGCTTATAGAAGAGCAGGGCGTTAAGGCGGCTGCATTTAAGGCTGATGTAACATCACCTGAGGATGCTGAAAACCTCTTCAAGCAGGCAATAGATCTTTTTGGTAAGGTTGATATTCTGGTTAATAATGCAGGAGTAACAAGAGATAATCTCATAATGAGAATGAAGGAAGAGGAGTTTGATCTTGTTATTTCCACTAACCTTAAGGGTACATATAACATGATGAAGGCTGCAACAAGACCAATGATGAAGGCTCGTTACGGACGTATCGTAAACATCAGCAGTGTTGTAGGTATTTACGGAAATGCCGGTCAGGTTAATTATTCTGCAAGTAAGGCAGGAGTTATCGGTATGACAAAGACACTTGCAAAAGAGCTTGGAAGCAGAGGAATTACAGTAAATGCTGTTGCACCTGGATTTATTGAGACAGATATGACAAAGGTTCTGCCTGACGAGCTTAAGGCTGAGATGGTAAAGAATATCGCACTTGGAAGACCGGGACAGCCTGAGGATGTAGCAAATGTAGTTGCATTCCTTGCATCCGATGATGCGTCCTACGTAACAGGACAGGTAATAGAGTGTGCCGGAGCAATGTCGTGCTAAAGGGCTCGATTTCGAAGAAATCGAGATTGAAAAATCCCGTAAGGGATTTTTCGAGTAGCGCCTGTGGCGGCTGCAGTATTACGAAGTAATACGGAAGGTGACACTGCGCGTTATGCTAGAAGCCAAGGTCACGATTTGCATAGCAAATCGTGCGGAGCGGTTTCAAACTTATTTTAGGAGGAAAATATGAGACGAGTAGTAATTACAGGAATTGGAACTATAAACCCGGTAGGACATAATCTTGAGGAATCCTGGGAGAACATCAAGAAGGGTGTTTGCGGTATCGACTTTACAAAGCAGATCGATACTACAGATTTAAAGGTAAAGGTTTCAGGAGAGGTTAAGGATTATGATCCGGCTAACTTCCTTGATAAGAAGGAAGCTCGTAAGATGGATCGTTATACACAGTTCGGAATGATCGCTGCAAGAGAGGCAATCAAGGACAGCGGACTTGATATAGAAAAGGAAGATCCTTACAGATGCGGAACAATTGTTTCATCAGGTATCGGTGGTCTTATTACAATAACAGATCAGACACTTCGTGGAGCTGAGAAGGGCTGCGAGAAGATATCACCTTTCTTTATACCTATGTCTATTTCCAATATGTGTGCCGGTGAGATAGCAATCGATACAGGCTTTAAGGGTGTATGCGAGTGTATAGTTACAGCATGTGCCAGTGGAAACAACTCAATCGGTGAAGCATTTCATAAGATACGTGATGGCTATCAGGATGTAATGCTTACAGGTGGTGCAGAGGGCTGTATCTGTCCAATGGGTGTTGGTGGATTTACTGTAATGAAGGCACTCAGCACTTCAACAGATCCAAATCGTGCTTCAATTCCGTTTGATGCTGAGAGAGGCGGATTTGTAATGGGCGAGGGTGCAGGAATACTTGTACTTGAAGAGCTGGAGCATGCAAAGGCTCGTGGAGCTAAGCTTTATGGTGAGGTAGTAGGCTACGGCGCAAGCTGTGATGCATACCATATAACAGCTCCGGATCCAACAGGTGCCGGTGCGGCAGGATGCATGGAGATGGCTATAAGTGATGCCGGAATCGCTAAGGAAGAGGTTGGATACATCAATGCACATGGAACATCTACACCACTTAATGATGCAGGTGAGACAAAGGCTATCAAGAGCGTATTCGGTGATCATGCAAAGAGTCTTATGGTCAGCTCAACAAAGTCTATGACAGGACATCTTATGGGTGCAGCAGCAGCGATTGAAGCTATATTTACTACAATGGCACTTAAGGATGGATTCATTCCTGCAACAATTAATTACAAGACACCTGATCCTGAGTGTGATCTGGACATCGTTCCAAACGAAGGTCGCAAGGCTGATATCAAGTATGCACTTTCAAACTCACTCGGCTTTGGTGGTCACAACGCTGCTGTACTTTTCAAGAAATATGAGGATTAAGAAATGGAATTAAATTCAAATCAGATAAGAGAAATAATACCGCATAGATATCCTATGCAGTTAATTGATAAGATAACAGACTTTGAACCCGGCCAGTGGGCTGAGGGAATCAAATGTGTTTCAGTTAATGAGTCGTTCTTTCAGGGACATTTCCCTGAGGAGCATGTTATGCCGGGCGTGTTGATAGTTGAAGCACTTGCTCAGTGTGGAGCAGTAGCAATCCTTTCTTCAGAGGAGTTTAAGGGAAAGATAGCATTCTTTGGCGGAATCAAGAATGCAAGATTCCGTAAGCAGGTTAAGCCAGGAGATGTTTTAAATCTCAAGTGTGAGATAACAGGAAGAAGAGGCCCTCTTGGATTTGGTAAGGGCGTAGCAACAGTAGACGGAAAGGTAGCGTGTCAGGCAGAAATTTCCTTTGCGATTGGAGATGCAGAGTAATGAGTGAAATGAGAGATAGCAATCCTCTTTCGGCGGTTTATTCAAAATTCAGAGCTCTCTATTACAGAGATGTACTTCACAAGGTTAAGCTAAGAGAGCTTTCGCTTACGACCTCAGAGGTTTATTGTGTGGATATAATTCATAATCTGAACAAACCGACGATTCAGGAGTTTTCAAACTTCATAGGGATTTCTTCTCCGAATGCGACTTACAAAGTTAATTCGCTGATAAAAAAAGGTTATTTGAAGAAGGTTCAGTCTGAAACAGATAAAAGAGAGTATTATCTGGATGTTACTGAGAAGTATTACAGATATTACAATATCAATCAGAAGTATCTGGATATAATTGAGAACAGACTGAGGGAGACACTTTCGGAGGAAGAGTTTAACATATTCAACAATACGCTTATTAAGATATATGATGAACTCATACCGGAAATACCTTTGGATGAATAAGATATGTAGAGGTTGATATGGGAAGTATTTATGGCGAGTATAAAACCACGCTTGAACATATCAAGAATGAAATAGTTGAAAAGCTTCTTGCTTATCAGGATTCAATGACGAGTGAAGACGGAGAAAAGGGTTTTGAACACATCTCCGCCCGCGTCAAGTCCGAAGAAAGCATGAGAGATAAATGTATAAGAAAAGAGCTGCCGGAGACTCCGGAATCAGCTCTTTTTGTGCTTAAGGATGCTATTGGTATAAGAGTGGTATGTTCATTTTTAGATGATATATATGGAGTTGTAGAGTACATACGTAGTCTTGTGAACTGTGAAATAATAGATGAGAAGGATTATATAAAGCATGCAAAGCCAAATGGCTACAGAAGCTATCATCTGATCCTTGCAGTGAAAACAGAGAGAAGGGATGTTAAGGGAAATGTACCCGGTACCTTTTTTGTTGAGATTCAGATAAGGACGATAGCGATGGATACCTGGGCGGCTCTCGAGCATAAGCTTAAATATAAAAAGGATATACCTAATCAGGAGCTTTTGGTTGCAGAGCTTAAGAGGGTAGCGGACGAGCTTGCATCCTGTGATTTATCTATGCAGACGATACGTGACATAATTTCCTGAACGAAGTGGAATACAAATGTCCGCTTTACATATGGAGCATTATTGGTATAATGGTTTCTAAAAATTATAACTGAGAGGAATTTATTTCATGAAGATATTACTTGCAGAGGATGAAAAGGATCTGTCCAGAGCACTTGTAGCTGTTCTGGAGCATAATAAATATGAGGTTACAGCTGTATATGATGGTGAGGAAGCTGTAGCAGCTGCAAAGCAGGATGCTTATGATTGTATGATATTTGATATAATGATGCCAAAAATGGATGGTATTACAGCGCTGGGGATTATCAGACAAACCGGTGATACTACTCCTGTGATCATGCTTACCGCAAAGTCTGAAATGGGAGATAAGGTAAGCGGACTTGATGCAGGAGCTGACGATTATATGACCAAACCATTTGCGATGGTGGAGCTTCTTGCGAGAGTCAGGTCTCTTACAAGAAGAAGAGGTGATTATAATCCTAAAAAGCTGAGCTACGGTTCTGTTACATTTGACGTATCAGGCCTTGAGCTTGTTTCCGAAAACTCGGTCAGACTTGCCGGAATGGAGGCTTCTCTTATGGAGTTTTTCATGATGAATCCGGAGAAGAGTTTTTCTACGAAGGAGATTTATTCACATGTCTGGAAGAATAAGGAGGCCGAGGTTGATATAGTCTGGATATATATATCATATCTCAGAAATAAACTCAGAGCTATTTCGGCGGATATAGAAATCGTCGGAGAAAAGGATGGAGATTTTTATCTGTGTAAAAAGGGAGAATAGACAGATATGTTTAGAAAGATCAGGTTCAAGTTTATATGTATATCGACACTGTCAGTTTTGATAGTGCTTTTTCTGGTGCTTGGTCTTGTCAATCTTATTACGCATAAGAATGCCCTTTCGGAGATTTATACTACTGTTGAGTTTATATCTAAGCAGGGAGGTAATCTGGTTCCGGATAGTGAGCTTGATCCGACTTTTAATGGCAAATTCTCGGCGGAAACTCAGTATGAAACCAGATATCTCTTTATTACTATTGGGAAGGATGGAGTATATCTTTCAATCAATGATGATCATATAGCTGCAGTAAATAGTGACAACCTTGGAGAGTTCATAAGCTTTGCTCTGGACAGTGAGGATGAAAGAGGTCTTTTTGAATATCGTGGAAGAGATTATGCGTATCTCAGAGTTAGAACTGCTGAAAATACAAGCCTTACGATAATGGACTGTACGAGGACTATGTCAGCTGTTGAGTTCTTTGAAAAGTTTTCTTTTTATATCGGCTTCTTAAGTACGCTTCTGATGATTCTTATTATTTCCATTCTTTCGAGGAGGATTGTTCATCCATACATAAAGAATGCAGAGGCTCAGAAGCAGTTTATTACAAATGCAAGTCATGAGCTTAAGACACCGCTTGCTGTTATATCAGCAAATACTGAAGTTATTGAGATGATGAACGGAAAGAGTGAATGGACCGAGAGTACGGTTAAGCAGGTTAATCGTATGTCGGAGCTTATATCTCAGCTGGTCGTGCTATCAAGACTTGAGGAAAGTGTTGATCTGGTTCTGACTGATGTAAATATGTCTGAAGAGGCAAAGAAGTCAATTGAGAATTATAAGACAGTCGCTGACACAAAGGGACTTACCCTGAATTCGGAAATAGCAGATGATATCTGTGTAAGTGCTGATGAAAAGGGAATCTTCGAGCTGATCAACATACTTCTTGATAATGCTGTAAAGTATTGTGATGAAAATGGAGAGATAAAGATAACGCTCGACAAGAAGGGGAGAAATGCAGTACTCAAGGTAGAGAATGATTATGCCGAGGGAGACGGAGTAGATTATAAGAGATTCTTCGACAGATTCTATAGAGAGGACCAGTCACATAATAGTGAGAAGAAGGGCTATGGAATTGGCCTTTCGATGGCTGAAAGTCTTGTAAGGATGTTTAAGGGTAAGATCCATGTATCCTACAAGAAGCCTAAGATATGTTTTACAATAACCATTTAGATGAATAGTGTTTATCAAAAAAATAATGCTTTAAACGGATAAAAGGACAGACTCTTGCGAATCTGTCCTTTTACCATTAGTGAAGGTTAAAAGTATTTATATGATTTAAGAAGAAAAGTTTCTTCTTAAACAGGGGGCTAATTAAAATTTCTAAACACATTATATGGATTATATGTTAGAATGTATATAAGATTTTTGCAAATTGTATTAAAATATTGGGTAATGTAGAATACTATCCGTATTAAAATACCAGAATAATGAAAAAGGGGGTAGTTATGTCTGATATAATGGCGGAAGTAACAAGAAGTATTTTTTTTGAAAGAGAAAGTGATGTAAAGCATCCAACATTTGACAGAGAGATAGCACTTTATATACTTATTGCCGAAGGTAAGCTTGAACAGGTGAAGGCACTTTGGGGGAATGCACCGAAAGCTGACGCGAAGGAGAGAGGAGTGTTATCCGATGATCCACGCCGCAATATGATGTATCATATGGTTTCTATGACTGCTGTCATTACACGAATATGTATAGCAAAGGGTATGCCTCAGGATGTGGCATATAAGATCAGTGATGCATTTATAAGGAAGGCGGACAGAGCCGGAAGTGTTGAGGATATACGTGCGGTTCAATGGGAGATGGTTGTTGAATTTACTGAGTGTGCGGCAAATATTACTCTGGTAAATATCAATTCGAAACAGGTTCGGGACTGCGTTGATTATATAAGAAAAAATGCACATGATAATATCACTGTTTCTGAGCTGGCTGAATCAGTCGGGCTTAATGAAGTATTGAGATAGCAACTGATCTTTCATTTTCTTCTCATAGCTATTTTATTAGTGTGTTCAAAAAGGTTAAGGGTGTAACTCCAAAGGAATACAGAAACCAGAACAAGATACTATAATTATTATAAGGGGTTAGACTATGGATTATCCGGAAGAATCAAGCCTCAGAAAAGAGGCGGAGGAGATAGCGAAGGTCTTTTCCAGAACAAAAGAATTTGCCGATGTGATGACGCTTTATAAGTGCGCTATCATGGAGATAGAAACGAAGCTTAAGGTTCTGAATGAAGAATTCTCTCTTCAGTATGACAGAAATCCTTTTGAATCGATAGAGTCCAGACTTAAAAGTCCGGCCAGTATTGTTGAGAAGATGCTGAGCAGAGGACTTGAGATAAATGTTGAAAATATGGAAGGTGAGCTTTTTGATATAGCAGGTATCAGAGTGGTATGCTCCTTTAGAGAGGATATTTACAGGCTCGCCGATTTGCTCGTTCAGCAGGATGATGTGCTTCTGCTGGCAAGAAAGGATTATATCAAAAATCCCAAATCTAATGGATACAGAAGCTTTCATATGATCGTGGATATACCGATTTTCCTTTCACAGGGAAAGAGGCATATGAAGGTGGAGGTTCAGTTCAGAACCATTTCCATGGACTTCTGGGCTTCGGTTGATCATAAACTGAAGTATAAAAAGGAGCTTAAATCTCCGGAGGAGGTCGGTGCAAGACTTAAGAAGTGTGCAGATACACTTTCTCAGCTGGATGAGGAGATGGAAGAGATAAGAAAGAGTCTAGATAAAGGAATGGGCTAGTGAAATACGAAGGAATAAAAAAGGGTGATGAAGGAAAGTTCATCACCCGTTATGATGTAAGTTACAGGACTGAGGATGGTCAGTCAAAAATATATGAAATAATAAGCAGAAACAGCGATATCAAAACCTATGAGGAGCTGCATGGGGATAAGCCGGATGCGGTTGTGATCATAATGACTGATGAGACAGGAGAAAGGATACTTCTGAACAGAGAGTTCAGAATGGCTGCGGGTATGTGGGTCATCAATTTTCCTGCAGGGCTTATAGATGCCGGTGAGACTCCTGAGGAGGCTGCTGCAAGAGAGCTTAGAGAGGAGACTGGTCTGGAGATAGTATCTATCGATGATACTATGGGACTCAGCTACAGTGCTGTAGGTTTTTCGAATGAGATGAATGTCTGCGTTATCGGAAAATGCAGGGGTGAGATCACTTTGAGCGATTCTGCATTTGAAGAGATACGGGCTGCGTGGTATACTAAGGAACAGGTTCGGGAGCTTCTTAAGAAGGAAAGATTTGCTGCCAGAACCCAGGCCTATGTTTACATGTGGGCATATCATTAGATGGGGAGGAAATAAAATGGGGATATTATCAAGATTTAAGGATATAATGGCTTCAAATGTAAATGCTGTCTTTAATAAAGAAGATAAGCGAAATGAGAAGACCGTAAGAAAGTATCTCGATTCTTTAAAATCAGATCTCGGACAGGTTTATTCAGAGACAGAGGCCATAAAGGTTGAATACAAAAGAGCGAGAATGGCCTATGATGATAATGTTGCTGAACAGGAAAAGCTCGACAGATATATAATGAAAGCCAGTGAGTCAGGAGACACTGCCAGTGCAAGGCAGTATGAAGCCCGCCTTGAAAGCGTGAAGGAGGAGGGTGTAACACTCAAGCAGAAGTATGAAATGGTCAAGGGTGATATGGACAACCTTACAGCTATGAATGATAAGCTGAGAGATGATATCGCTTCACTGGAATCAAAGCTCAGTGAGATAAAGGCCAAGGAGATGAGTGCATCCAAGCAGGATCCTGACAGGATTCTCACAGAGATGAATGATAAGGCCGATTATATAATCGATAAGGCAAATGCTATGGAAGAGTTAAACAGATCATCAGGACAGTCAAGCTATGACGAGGTTGAGGCGCTTGCTGAAAAGTATGATGACATGAGTGATGAATAAGTAAGAGACATATATATTTCTACGTAAAACGGAGGTAGCTATGGGAATTTTATCAAATCAATTTGCAAATGTTGTTGAGTGGGAAGAGTTCAGTGATGAGCTTATATTCTGGAAATGGAAGAACAGAGAGATAAAGAAGGGCTCACGTCTTATCATTCGTCCGGGACAGGACGCAATTTTCCTTTATCAGGGAAAGATAGAGGGTGTGTTCAAGGAGGATGGAACATATGATATCGAGACCAAGATCATACCATTCCTTTCTACTCTTAAGGGCTTTAAGTTTGGATTTAATTCAGGAATGAGAGCAGAGGTGCTTTTCGTTAATACCAAGGAGTTTACGATTAAGTGGGGTACAAAGGGACCTATCATGCTTCAGGCTCCGGGACTTCCTGGTGGACTTCCAATAAGAGCTAATGGTACTGCAAATGTAAAGGTTTCTGATTATGCAACACTTATAGATAAGGTTGCCGGAATCAAGGATTCTTATTCGATAGAAGATGTTAAGCTTCGTATAATCACAATCCTGGATCAGCTTCTTATGAAGCATATATCTCAGGAAGGTAAGGATATGTTCAATCTTCAGGCAAGTGCGATTGATATATCAAGAGGTATCCAGGAAGATCTCGATATGGAGACCTCAAAGGATGGAATATCTGTAACAGGCTTCAGCATCAATAACTTCAACTACCCACAGGAGGTTCAGGATGCTATCAACAAGAATGCTGCTCAGTCAATGGTTGGCAATGTAGCTAACTATACTCAGCTTTCAATGGTTGACGCTATTGCTGAAGGTAAAACAGGTGGAAGTTCTACGATGGGAAGCATGGCAGAGATGATGATGGGTGCAAATATGGCAAATCAGATGATGGGCCAGATGAATAATAATGCTGCAATGAATCAGCAGGCTGCACCTCAGCAGGCAGCTCCACAGCAGGGTACACCGGCTCAGGGAGCAGGTGGATCAGCACCTAAGTTCTGCCCGGAGTGCGGAACACCTACAAATGGTGCTAAGTTCTGCCCGGAGTGCGGAACGAAGTTAATATAGGTATCTTTTAGTACATTAAGTACAATTGAGATATACAAAGGAGGAAAAATAAAGTGAAGAAGAAAGTGACAATTGCTCTTGCTTCATTAATGATGCTCACTATGACAGCGTGTGGAGACAAGGATAAGGAAACAACTACAGCAGCTACAACAGAGGCTACTACAGCGGCTACTGTTGAGGAGACTACCGCAGCGGCTGAGGAAACAACCGAAGCAGTAACAGAAGCTGCTACAACAGCCAGTGAAGAAGAAACTACTGAGAAGAAAGCAGAAGGAACTGACAGTACTTCTGGAACAACCGGTGATGACTTCTATAAGGTTTGTACGAATGCTGATAAGAAAACCGTTGAAGACTTTGCTGCAAAGGCAAGAGATGCATATGTAAACGGTGACTGGGAAACATTATCAGGAATGATCCTGTATCCTATCAATCTTCCAGATGGAGTTACTGCAGAAGACAATTATGCTTTTATGGACTACATGAACAGCAAGAAGGTAACAGATGCTGACAAAAAGGAGATGGAAGCTGAAACCTGTCAGGATATGTTCGCAAGAGATCAGGGAATATGCCTGGGAGGCGGACAAATCTGGATCGGTGAAAATGTAGATGATTCAAAGCTTTATGTAATTTCTATCTCCGGTCTTGAATAAGATCTAGTCTGAAAGAAGTCAATGGGACGGTTCTCATTGACTTCTTTTTTTATTGTTCATAGTTATTTTCTCTTAAATAAACTACCTGTTGACAACTGAAAAATATAGTGATATAACATACATAACAAATGATTAGCACTCAATCAAAGAGAGTGCTAACAACTAATAAACCCGATAGGTTTTACCCCAAAAAGAAATAGACTGAATGGGTTACGGGTAAGAGAGGAGATGAATGTATGAACGCTGAAAGATTTACAAGAAAATCACTGGAAGCAGTGGAAGGAGCACAGAGATGTGCGATGGAGTATAGTAATCAGGAGGTTACTTCGGAGCATCTTCTTTACAGTGTTATGACAGTTGATGACAGCCTTATCAGAAAGCTGCTTGAGAAGATGGGTATAGCAGCAAGTGCATTTACTGATGAAGCCGAGTCTCTGATAAAAAAGCTGCCTCACGTATCAGGTTCTTCAGAGGATATATACATGGGACAGGCTGTAGGCCGTGTTCTGTTAAATGCTGAAAATGAAGCAAAGAAGATGGGAGATGAGTATATCTCTATAGAACATTTGTTCATAAGTCTTATGGACAAGGGTTCTGAAGGTGTTAAGGAACTGATAAAGAAGTTCGGTATTAAGAAAAATGACTTTATGCGGGTCCTTGCTGAGGTAAGAGGAAATAAGAGGGTTGAGTCAGATAATCCTGAGGACACCTACGATGCGCTGGAAAAGTTTGGTTACAATCTGGTACAGCGTGCTCGTGAGCAGAAGCTGGATCCTGTTATCGGACGTGATATGGAGATAAGAAATATCGTACGTATTCTTTCAAGAAAGACCAAGAATAATCCTGTTCTGCTCGGTGATCCCGGTGTTGGAAAAACAGCTGCAATAGAAGGTCTGGCACAGAGAATAGTTAAGGGCGATGTTCCTGATTCACTTAAGGATAAAGAGATATTTGCACTGGATATGGGCGCACTTATTGCAGGTGCGAAGTATAGAGGCGAGTTTGAGGAAAGACTGAAGACAGTCCTTGATGAGGTTAAGAAGTCAGATGGTCAGATAATTCTCTTTATCGATGAGCTTCATACGATAGTAGGTGCAGGTAAGACTGATGGCTCGCTTGATGCAGGAAATATGCTTAAGCCTATGCTTGCAAGAGGAGAGCTTCATTGTATAGGTGCAACTACTGTTGATGAGTATAGGAAATATATCGAAAAGGATAAGGCTCTTGAGAGAAGATTCCAGCCTGTTCAGGTTAATGAGCCTACCGTTGAAGATACCATTTCCATACTGAGAGGTATAAAGAACAGGTACGAGGTATTCCACGGAGTCAAGATAAGTGATGGTGCGCTCGTTGCAGCAGCAACACTTTCGAACAGATATATCACAGACCGTTTCCTTCCGGATAAAGCAATCGACCTAGTTGATGAAGCGTGCGCGATGATCAAGACTGAGCTTAATTCAATGCCTGCTGAGGTAGATGAAATAGAGCGAAAGATAATGCAGCTTGAAATAGAGGTAACAGCACTTAAGAATGAGGACGACCGTCTGTCTCAGGAAAGACTTGCCAGCATAGAAGAGGAGCTGGCTGAGCTTAAGGACAAGGCTAATTCCATGAAGGCAACCTGGGAGAATGAAAAGGCCGAGGTGGAGCGTGTCAGAACACTCAGAGAAGAAATAGAAAATGCAAAGGATGATCTGGAAATAGCTCAGCGTAAGGGTGACTATGATAAGGCGGCAGAGCTTCAGTATGGTAAAATCCCTGCACTCGAAAAAGAGCTTGAAGCACTTGAGAACAGTTCAACCGTGAAGGAGCGTCAGCTGCTGCATGAAAATGTAACTGATGAGGAGATAGCAAAGATCATATCTAAGTGGACCGGAATCCCTGTAGCTAAGCTCTCGGAGTCAGAACGAAACAAGACACTGCATCTGGCTGATGAGCTTCATAAGAGAGTAGTCGGACAGGATAATGCCGTATCACTTGTGAGTGAGGCTATCATTAGATCAAAGGCGGGAATCAAGGATCCGTCTAAGCCGATTGGATCATTTCTTTTCCTTGGTCCGACAGGTGTTGGTAAAACCGAGCTTGCCAAGACTCTTGCAGAGGCTTTGTTTGATAACGAGAATAACATAGTAAGAATCGATATGAGTGAGTATATGGAGAAGCACAGCGTGTCACGACTTATCGGAGCCCCTCCCGGATATGTTGGTTATGATGAGGGTGGCCAGCTGACTGATGCAGTAAGAAGAAGTCCGTATTCAGTAGTTCTTTTCGATGAGGTTGAAAAGGCTCATCCGGACGTATTCAACATAATGCTTCAGATACTTGATGACGGACGTATTACCGATTCTAAGGGCAATCTGGTTGACTTCAAGAATACTATCCTGATCATGACGTCAAACATCGGTTCAGAATTCCTCTTAGATGGAATTGATGAAAGCGGTAATATCAAGGAAGATGCTGAGAAGCAGGTAAATGATATGCTTAAACTGCATTTCAGACCGGAGTTCCTCAACAGACTTGATGAGATAATCATGTTCAAACCGCTCACGAAGGAAAACATTTCAGGAATAGTTGAGCTTCTTATGAAGGAACTGAATGACCGAGTAGCAGAGCGAGAGATAAAAATCGAGCTTACAGAAAGCGCACGTGATTACATAATTGATTGCGGATATGACCCGGTTTACGGTGCAAGACCACTTAAGCGTTTCCTTCAGAAGAATGTTGAAACACTCGTTGCAAGAGCAATCCTTGGAAATCAGCTATCTGTTGGAGATACAGTACTCATCGATAACGAAGACGGAGAACTGGTCTGCAAAAAGGGATAATAACTAGTCTGCCCAAAGTGATAACAACTAAATAACTGAAAAAAACGGAGTCGCATTATGACATGCGGCTCCGTTTTGTTATTCTTGAATGCTATTCCTAGATGTTATTCCTGATCGTCTCCCTGACTTTCCTGTTTATACCTTTTGTAATAGGTGATGAAAAAGGCTATAAGCTCAATTCCGAGAATTATAAGTGACATCGGACTTAAAAGAACATCTACAAAGCCCTGATCCTTACGTGCGCTTCGAATAAGTGAGTATACAACCCATATGATAACAGAGTAAACTATTGTCTTTATAAATACAAATTTCATAATGTCTCCTTTCACTATGTTTTTAATAATATTAACACAAGGAGGAAACTGTGACAACTTTTATAAATATGTTGTATTTTCGCAAGAAATAGGTACTTACACAAAAAAATGTTCATGAACATTCATGAATTTTAAAATCGCTATTGACATGAACAAAACGCGGGAGTATAATTCGTTTTCGTAAAGTTGATTTATATGATTTCGTGAACGAGACGAAAGAGGGTTATTATGAAACTATCTATTATTGATAAGGACATTTTACTTACGATTTCTAAGCACGGCTATTCTAATCAGAGGAAACTGATGGATCACTCAGGTTATTCTATCGGTTCTGTAAACAAGTCTATAAGCGCCCTTACAGAGGAGGGTATGCTCGATGATGATATGAAGCTTACCAAGAAGGCAAAAACATACCTGAAGGACTGTAGTCCGAAGAATGCGGTTATTCTTGCTGCGGGTTACGGAATGAGAATGGTGCCTATAAATACTGAGACGCCAAAGGGTCTTCTTACGGTTGATAATGTTCCACTTATTGAAAGAACTATTGAACAGCTGCATGAGGTTGGAATCACTGATATCACCATGGTGGTTGGCTTCATGATGGAATTCTATGATTATCTGGTAGATAAATATAATGTAAAGATGATCTATAACAATGATTATGCTACAAAGAATAATCTTCATTCCTTGAGACTGGCATCTAAAATTATTTCCGATACATATATAGTTCCATGCGATATATGGAGCGAGAAAAATCCGTTTTCAGTTACTGAGGCTTATTCATGGTATATGGTAAGCGACCTTCTGGATGAGGAGAGCTGGATAAGGGTAAACAGAAAGTCTGAGCTGGTTCGTGTAAATGGTGAAGCCAGACGTGATGACCTTTCAAAGGTTGGAAACAGAATGATTGGTATCGCCTATATCAGTGAGGAGGAAGCAAAGCTCCTTCGAGACAATCTGGAAGCCTTTGATGAAAAGCCAAATTACAGCGACAGCTTCTGGGAGGAGGCGGCGTTCAGAAAGGACAGGATGTTCCTGAATGCGAGAGTTGTATCACATAATGAAACGACTGAGATAAATACCTATGAACAGCTCAGAGAGCTTGACTCAGAAAGCAGAAATCTTGAAAATGATGCAATCGGAGTTGCTGCTCAGGCACTTGGCGTTCAGCAAAATGATATCAAGAACATAACAGTTCTTAAGAAGGGTATGACAAACAGGTCTTTCCTTTTCGAGTGCGGAACTGACAAGTACATCATGAGGATTCCGGGTGAGGGAACAGATCAGATCATCAACCGTGACAAAGAGGCGGCTGTATATGCTGCCATTGAAGGTAAGGGTGTATGTGATGACAATGTTTATCTGAACCCTAAGAATGGTTATAAGATCACAAAGTTTATATATGATTCAAGAAACTGTGATCCGTTAAATCAAAAGGATCTGGATATGTGTATGAAGAAGCTGAGAGACTTCCATGATATGAAGCTTCAGGTGCCTCATACATTTGAAATAATAGCTCATATGGACTATTACGAATCTCTCTGGAACGGTAAGAAATCAGTTTACAGAGACTATGAAAAAACAAAGGAAAATGTACTTTCGCTTAAATCATATATCGAGAGCCAGAAGATAGAGAAAACACTTGCTCATATCGATGCAGTTCCTGATAATTTCATGATCATTGAAAAGAACGGTAAGGTTGATATACAGCTTATCGACTGGGAGTATGCCGGAATGCAGGATAGATATGTGGATCTTGCGATGTTCTCCATCTACTCGATGTATGAGAAGGATCAGGTCGACAATCTCATAGATACATACTTCAGGGTTGCCGGAGAGAAGACGGACGAAAACATCAGAACGAGAGTATATGCTTACATATCTATGTGTGGTCTTCTTTGGAGTAACTGGTGTGAGTACAAGAGAGGTCTTGGAGTAGACTTCGGTGAGTATTCGCTGAGACAGTACAGATATGCAAAGGATTACTATAAATACTTTAAAGAAAGAGTCTGAAGAAAAGCTTTGAGCTTTCGAGGTTGTTTGAATGAACACAGTTAAAAGAGCAATTATTATGGCGGCAGGAAAGGGCGAAAGACTCAGTCCTGTCACGCTGGATACACCTAAGCCTATGGTAAAGGTAAATGGTGTAAGAATGATAGATACAATTATTGACGGACTTCATGCAAATGGTATAGAAGAAATCATAATTGTAACAGGATATCTGATGGAGGAATTCAGCGCTCTGAAGGAGAAATATCCTGATCTTATCATTCTTTCAAATCAGTTCTATATGGAGTATAACAACATCTCATCGCTCTATATAGCAAGGAAATATCTGGAAATGGGAGACTGTATGATACTTGACGGAGATCTGCTGATCAAAAATGACAGGATACTCCACAGTGATTTTGAAAGATCCGGATACAGTGCTATATGGACTGATGGAAAAACAGATGAATGGCTGATGCAGGTAAATGATGAAGGAATCGTCACAGAATGCAGCAGAGATGGAGGAGAGAAGGGCTGGATACTGTTCAGCATCTCAAGATGGACTAAGGAAGACTGCAGGAAGCTGAAGAAGTTCCTTGAGTATGAGTTTGACTACACGGGAAACAGACATCTCTACTGGGATGATGTAGCGATGTTCAAACATTTTGAAGAGTTTAGTCTTGGAATAACTCCTATGGATAGAGACGATGTAGTCGAGATAGACAGCTTTGATGAACTGGTAAGAGTTGATGCAAGCTACAAGGATTATGTTTCAAAGTTTTAAGGGTTATTTATAAGCATTTTAATTAAGTATTTTTATTAAGTATTTTTATTAAGTATTCAAATGGCGTAAGTCATTTTAATAAAGGAAAATTATATAAAGAGGTGAAAGGTAATGAGTAAGAACGAAAGTTCGAAGAAAGCCACTGATAATAAGGTGGAGGAAAAAGGAAAAAAGGTCTATAAGAATAAGGACGGATACTTTGTCGTAAAGGGAAGAAGAATCGACCCCGCAACTACAATTATCCCACTTATAATAGTACTTATTCTCGGAATTCTGTTTATAGCTAAGCCGGACGGATCAACAACTACAGTTTCAGCTATAAGAGACTTCCTTGGTGACAAAACAGGACTTTATTATCTGGTTATTGCACTTGGTATTTTCCTTGCATCACTGTATATCGCATTTACAGATCTTGGAAAAATCAGACTTGGTAAAAAGGATGAGAAGCCTAAATATGGTTTCTTTGCATGGGGAGCAATGGTTTTCTGTTGCGGACTTGCAGCTGATATCCTTTTCTATTCATTCTGTGAGTGGATCTACTATGCTGAGGAAACTCACGTACAGGAGCTTGGAAATGTAAAGGACTGGGCATCAACCTATCCGCTTTTCCACTGGGGTCCTACAGTATGGAGCTTCTATGCAATCCTTGCAGCATGCTTCGGATTTATGATTCACGTAAGAGGAAGTAAGAAGCAGAAGTATAGCGAGGCATGTCGTCCTATTCTCGGAAAGCACACAGATGGTATTCCGGGTAAGATCATCGACGTACTTGCGGTTGTTGCACTTATAGCAGGAACAGCTACAACCTTCAGTGTTGCCACACCTCTTCTTGGACAGGCAATCACAACACTTTTCGGTATCCCTTATACAAAGTGGGTAACAATAGCAATCCTTCTTATAACCTGTGGTGTTTATACAACATCAGTTATGATAGGTATGAAGGGTGTAAACAATCTGTCAAAGATATGTATGTATCTTTTTGGTTCACTCCTTATCTATGTATTCATTGCAGGAGGACAGGGTATCTTCTCACTTGAGCAGGGCTTCCAGTCACTTGGAAATATGACTCAGAACTTCTTCAACCTGAGTACATATACTGATTCACTTAGAGAGAACGGATTTGCTCAGAACTGGACGATTTATTACTGGGCATACTGGTTAGTATGGTGCGTTGCAGCTCCATTCTTCATGGGAAATATCTCAAGAGGTAGAACAATTAAGCAGGTTATCCTCGGAACATATGTGTTTGGTCTTTGCTCAACACTTATTTCATTTATCGTACTTGGAAACTTTGGTCTCGGACAGCAGCTTAAGGGCGGCTTCGATGCAATCGGACTTTTCCGTCAGAATGGTGGAGACCTCTATACAGTAATCATTGAGCTTATTAAGACAATTCCGATGTATCAGATAGTTCTTGTGCTTTTGATATTATCAATGATCGCATTCTATGCTACATCATTTGATTCAATCACACTTGTTGCT
>CACYJP010000067.1 GCA_902774725.1 uncultured Lachnospiraceae bacterium | reverse complement strand
CATCAGGCTTGCTTACCTTAATAGTAAGCACCTGAATCATAGGGAATTCAGTCATCACGGCTTCCAGTACCTGCTCAGCCGCCGCCTCTATCGTATCATTTACAGTCTCAGTAAATGAAGAAATAATCGTCTCAGTGACAAGCGCATAATTAACAGTCTTCTCTATTTTATCTGTAGTCCCTGCCCCTTTTAGGTTCAGCTCCATAGTTGCAGTTATATAGAAGAACTGTCCTTCCTTTTTTTCTTTTTCAAGAACACCGTGATGTGCAAAAACCTTTAAGTTTTCAATGACTATCTTATCCATATCACACCTTTATAAACTCATTCTTCTTTTCAGACGGCCAGTTGCACTCCTCATGTGCAGGGCAGCTAAAGCAGTCTCTGGAAACCTTATCTGCCCTGTAAAGAACCCCCGCCAGATTACCCTTATTTTCCGGAAATGTACCATGCAGCCTTATTGCCTCGCATATCTCTTCTGCCTCATCTTCGCTGAAGCCTGCATCCAGAAGTATAGGACGCGCAACATACGGTCCTGCTGCCCTATGGTTCATCTCCTTCTCATACTCCGAATATCTGCCGATATCATGAAGAAGTGCAGCCGCATAAACGAACTCCTTTGAAACATCAAGTCTTTCTTCAAGAACAAGGATATAGGCTATCCTCGCTACCGACATCAGATGATCATAGCCATGACCGCAGAAAATACGGTCCTTCTCAGCTATATTTATCTCATTCATTCGGTTTATAAATCTTTCATCTTTTATTATTTTATCGATTCTATGCATTTTATCATTTCTCCGGTTATTGACAGTGTACCACAAATAACAACTATTGTATCCATTTTTATGGCCTCTCCCATAGCTTTTTTAATGGCACCTTCATAATCACGCAAATAGCTCTCTGCACTTATTCCACCCTGCTTAAACTCTTCTGCCAGCTCATCTGCCCTAAGAGCTCTCGGACTGTCCGACTCTACGCAGTAAACCTTTTCAGCAGTCGGCCCAAGGATATCCACCATCTTCTTATATTCCTTATCAGCTAAAACTCCGATTATATATACAAACTTTTTTTCAGGGAACAAACTATTAAGACTTTCCCTGAGCTTTATCCAGGCATCATAGTTGTGAGCACCATCTACAATAATAGTAGGATTTTTTTCAAATACAGTGAAACGACCTTCCCACCTGGTCGATTCAAGTCCTTTTCTTATATGAGCATATACCATTTCAGATATATCAGTATCTGTATCTAGTATATCAGTGCCATTACTCTTCTTACCGAATTCTTTGAAATAAGTCTCAAGAACATCTATCGCTGTGATGGCATTCCTTATCTGATAATCACCACCCATAGATATCCTGTAATCCTTACCCTTATATCTGAATTCACTTCCTTTTATATCCTCGCTGATTATTTCAAGCTTATCCGGGTCAGAAGCTATAAGACGAACTGAGTTATCTTCAACATAAAAATCAATTACTTCATTTACCTCTTCAGTCTGCGGATATGTAACCAGCAAAGCACCCTGTCTAACTATTCCCAGCTTCTGCATAGTGATTTCCTGCACCGTATCTCCAAGCACCTGCATATGATCAAGGCTTATGGCAGCAAGTACATTTATCACATCAGATTCAATTACATTTGTAGCATCAAGGAGGCCTCCCATGCCGCACTCGATCAGCATCACGTCTACATCCCATTTCTTAAATAAAAGAAATGTAACTGCCGTCTCTATTTCAAAGGCTGTTGGGCTATTTAATCCGTCAGCGGTCATCTCTTCGACCTTGAGAGATACTTCAGTCACAGCATCAGCCGTATCTTCTTCAGTAGCCCATGATTTATTCAGGCGAAAGCGCTCTCTATAGTCAAAGATCGTTGGAGAGATATATCTGCCCACCTTAAGCTCGGCACCTATAAGCACTTCTTCTACGTAGGCGAGGATACTGCCTTTCCCATTGGTACCCGCTATATGAATAGCAGGAATCCCCTGCTCAGGATTACCCAGTCGACGAAGAAGCTCTTTTATACTATCCAGTCCAAATACGCTTCCTATCTTCTCTTTTTCTTTTATATAATTCAAAATCTCATTATATGTCATAGTTTTTCCTCTTTTCAAAGCGGGCATTCGCATTCCGCTTCGCTCCATACCCATTAACGCATCCTTAGCGGAGCGTTTTTTGCTTTGTAGGAAACGCAGTTTCCTATAAAGTAAAAAACCGCGAATATTATATCACATATTCGCGGTTTACACAGCTTTATATAATTTTAGTAGCCTCCCTGCTCCATAGCAGTCTTCTCTTCCTCAGTCATATACTGGTGGAAGGTTGGAGCATTTTCATCAATCGGGCATATCTCATAGCCTTCACGGATAAGAGTCTCAATCAGCTCCGGAAGAGACTCTACTGTGTTATGACGTCCTTCCTGATCATGCATCAACAGAACTGAGTCACCCTCATTTGAACGGATAAAATCAAGAGCCTTTGCATTCATAGTAGCAGGTGCCAGATAAGGATTCTTAGCATCAAAGTTTTCTGCATTCCAGTCTATATAAGTATATCCCATCTTTTCGAGATATCTTATTCCCTTCTCTTTTGAGAAGCCGTTAATTCCATAAGAGCTGCCTCCCGGGAATCTATAGAACTTAGAATCAATACCCGTTACACTCTTAATCCAGTCATGAACACCCTTTACATCCGACTTAAAAGAAGCCATACTGCTATATATCCTGTTATATACATGACAGGCAGAATGCATACCGATTGTATGTCCCTCATCAGCAATCTGCTTCAGATACTCATCATTATCTGTATTCTTTACAACAAAGAAGGTCGCCTTCACACCATACTTTCTGAGAATATCAAGAATCTCCGGTGTATTACTTGAAGGACCATCATCAAATGTAAGATAAACCTTCTTTCCGTTTGGCTCACCAGGTATCAGTTCTTCTTCAACCTCAGCAGCATCAGTGGCACTTGCGTCGGTATCTGTTGCAGTGACGGCAGTCTCATTATCCTGTCCATCATAACCATTATCGGTAAGATGATTAGCTTCCTGCTTATCTATCTCAGGTGCAAGCTTTCCTGTATTTATCACTTCATCAGACTGAGCCGTTTCATCCGGAACAACCTCATCAATTGTGTCTTCATCTGTTTTGGAAGCTGAGAATACAAGCTCCTGACTCTTCTTATCAACCTTGTCAGTCTTTTTAGCAAGAACAAATGTAACTACTGTCGGACAAACAAGTGCAAAAACTATCGCAGCTAAAAGTATTATATTATATTTAGTAACACGTCTTAGATATCGCATTATAATACTCCCTTAATAATAACAAAAGCCAACTATACTCAACATATAGTTGGCCAGTGTATTTCGTATTATACATTTATGCCTGTTTTATATCAAGACTAAATCTTCACAAAAATAAATAACAATAGTCTCGTTTGTTGTACAATTTTCAAAGCCAAAATCTTTTATCTCTTAACAGAGAAATACTGTTCTCTTTTACCGATCATTCTGTCGTACTGGTCATACATCTTCTGAACAGAGTTTTCAAGCAGGTAATAATGCATGCAATAAGGAATCAGAAGAACGAAAAGCATTACTATGAGAGGCAGTAGCAAAAGCTCGCCCTTTATTACAAATGCGAGGATACACATCACTGTGCAAATAGCAACAAGGCAGAATACAATCAGGTGTACAAGCCTTTCATGAGCAAAAAATGCTATCTGTGTCAGATGATGTTCTATCTCCTTATCCCAGTTTCTATCCACCTCAGGATTCTTATTGCTCTCATCAAGCAGCTTATCTATATAGTCCAGATACGCCAGAATTCTTTTTTTCATTTTTAAGCCTTCTCCTCACTTGATTTTGACTAACTCTTTATCGCTGATGCTTTTATACTTTCATCAGCCGTTCCTCTTATTTCCAGTGCAATATCAGGTCTGTCTGTAATAATACCATCTATGTTCTTACTAAATAATTTCTTTATAGTATTTTTATCATTAACAGTCCAAACGTATATAGGATAACCTTCCTTTTTGAGCTTCTTGATAAACCATCTTCTCAGAAGCTTTACCTCAGGGCTGACAAAATCCGCCTTACAGGCCCTCAGTCTTCTTATAGGAAACAGTTCATTAAATCTTTTCTTTAGCTTGAACTTAGTACCGCCAATAAGAAGTCCCGTTTTGATCTCCGGATCCAGCTTCCTAATTGCATAAGGAACTCTGTCATCAAAAGACTTGACCGAATACTCTGATACATCCGCAAGCTTGTGAAGCTCTTTCACTATCTTCTTCTCAAAGCCATGCTCCTTGATCTCTATATCCATATAGATCTTACCATGGCACAGCTCAACAACCTCTCTGAAAAGCGGCAAATGTATCCCCCTAAGCTTTGCTTCCTTTTCAATGTTACTGTAGGTCTGCCATGCAATCGGTGTATCGGCAAAGTTTTTATCATGATGAACGATAAGAACCTTATCCTTTGTCTGTCTGACATCAAACTCAACCATGTCAGCTCCGATTTCAATAGCTTTCTGGAATGATTCAAGCGTATTATCCTGCCCGACCATTCCGGATGCACCTCTGTGCGCGATTACTTTGATCATACAATTTCCCTCACTTGATTTTTCATAATTTTTCTCTCAGCACACATCCTACCACTATGTTTCGTATTTTGCAATAAAGGATATTAAGTGTTATAATTGCGATAAATTTTATTAAAAGGAAGAGATATATGAGTAACGATAATAATAACGACAACATAAATGACAACATAAACGACAACATAAATAATAGTGGAAACTCAAACAATAATAACAATAATAACGAAAGTGAATATGAGAACTATTGTTATATGTGTCGCAGACCTGAATCCGTAACAGGTAAACTGATAAACTTCAGTCAGAATGTGTACATCTGTCCTGATTGCCTTCAGAAGACACTCGACAGTATAAGTAACAGCCCTATTCTTGACATATCCAACATGCCGGGCTTTACTAACTTCAACATGTTTACTCCAAATATGGATATACCTGATTCACAGAAGGTAAAGAAGAGACGTAAGCCGGGAACTAATCCTGACGGTTCTCCTTCCACAGGTCCGGGATTCAGATTTGGATTTGCAGGAGGTCCACAGAGTGCCCCGGGCAAAAAGGCCGAAAAGGAAAACGAGGAAGAAGCAAAGCCTCTCACTCTTAAGGACATTCCTGCACCTCATGAGATAAAGAAGCTTCTCGACAGAGATGTTGTCGGTCAGGAATACGCAAAGAAGGTTATGTCAGTTGCGGTTTATAATCATTATAAACGAGTACTTTCAGACACTACCGGAATAGACGATGATGTCGAGATAGAAAAATCAAATATGCTTATGATCGGACCAACAGGTTCCGGTAAAACATATATGGTAAAAAATATAGCAAAGATACTTGACGTACCTCTTGCTATAACAGATGCTACTTCTCTTACAGAAGCAGGTTATATAGGTGATGACGTTGAGAGCGTTCTTTCAAAGCTTCTCGCTGCAGCTGATAATGATGTAGAAAAAGCCGAGCACGGAATCGTATTTATCGATGAGATCGATAAGATCGCCAAGAAGCAGGAAACCCGTTCCCGTGATGTAAGCGGCGAAGCTGTTCAGCAGGGACTTCTCAAAATCCTTGAAGGTTCAGAGGTCGAGGTTCCTATCGGAACAGGAAGTAAAAATGCAATGACACCTACCACTATGATGAACACAAGCGGAATACTCTTTATCTGTGGCGGAGCATTTCCTGATCTTGAAGAAATAATAAAAACAAGAATCACTGAGCAGTCATCGATAGGCTTCGGAGCAAGTCTGAGAGATGAGCTTGAGAAGGATCCAAAGCTGCTTTCAAAGGTAACTCCTGAGGATCTCAGAAACTTCGGAATGATTCCCGAGTTCATAGGACGTCTTCCTGTTATCTTTACACTCGACAGCCTCGATACGGATATGTACATAAGCATACTTAAGGAGCCAAGAAATTCAATCATCAAGCAGTACCAGAAGCTGCTTAAGCTCGATGAGGTTCAGCTGCTCTTTGATGATGATGCTTATCAGGAAATCGCTAACATAGCAGCGGAAAGAAAAACAGGAGCAAGAGCTCTTAGATCTATTATAGAGAATCTTCTTCTCGATATCATGTATCAGGTACCAAAGGATGATAACATAGGCACTGTAATTATCACAGGCGACTATGTAAAAGGAAAAGGTGCACCGATCATCAAGCTTCGAGGTGCTGAAGACTAAGGTATAGAATTTACAAGTAAATTAAAGAAAGCAAAAAAATAACTCCCGATGATAATCATCGGGAGCTTTTTATTGAACTACATTTTGAATACAAATTTATATTTTATATTAAAGATTGAAAGAACCCTCAACGCCGTCAGCTGTGAAGTATACCATACCATTCTCTGGCTGATAATAAACATTAAGCTCTTTAACAGTCTTCTTACCGCTAGCCTTCTTAGCCTGAGCTACGATGTCAGCTGTATTAACCTGTCCACCAGCGTACTCTACTACTACTAACTCAGTAGCCTTAGCTGCTGTAGCCTTCTTTGCAGGAGCCTTCTTTGCAGGAGCTGCCTTCTTAGCTGTTGTTGTAGCCTTCTTAGCTGGAGCTGCCTTCTTTGCAGGAGCCTTCTTAGCTGGAGCCTTAGCTGTCTCCTTCTTAGCAGGTGTAGCTGCCTTCTTTGCAGGAGCTTTCTTTGCTGTTTCTTTCTTAGCTGGAGTAGCTGCTTTCTTTGCAGGAGCTGCTGCCTTCTTTGCAGGAGCCTTAGCTTCTTCCTTCTTAACAGGCTCAGCCTTCTTCTCTACCTTCTTCTCTGCAGCCTTTACTTCCTTCTTAACTTCTTCCTTCTTTGAAGCTGTTGCTGCAGCTGCCTTCTCAGCGAGGTCTTTAACGCTTGCTTTCTTAACTGCCATTTTTCATTTCCTCCATTTAGAAAATATAAAATACTGTTTACCCAAGATGTATTTAGTTAATGTCTTTTTTTACAGTGAATCATTTTAATATTAATCAAAGATTTTTTCAACTATTTTGAAAAATTTCTCCATATTCAACAACCAAAGTGAATCAATCTTTTTTCTATTGTATATTTTTCACATCAAAAAACAGTAACTTCAGACAATTCTTCTTCGAAAACTTTTAGCGTTGCAACAACATCCGGACTGTTAATATCAACCTTATCAGAAAGCATTTCTCTGATGGTCAGACACGAACCATACTCATATGTTTTATCAAGAAATGATCTGTCGATATCAAAATCATCTATAAGACGATACAGAATCTCCTTCGTTTCATCATTCTCATAAAGCACCTTCAACATCGTTTTCTGACTATAGGAATATGCTGATTTCCACTTTCCGAGAACACGCTGTTCCTGAATAATTTCCACTGCATTTCTTCCGAGATACAGATCAAATAATCCTTCTTCAGCTTCCCATTTATCCAGGTCCATATCAAAGGACGCAAAATCCTTTTTCGTGAGATGAAACTTTACAGTCATCGTTTCTTTTGGAGCAAGCATTATCTTCTTAAATCTCTTAAGCTCTCTCTCCGGCTTACGTATACTGGAATTCACATCACTTATATAAAGCTGTACAACCTCAGAGCCTTTCATCTTTCCTGTATTGGTTACCTTAACACTTACATCAAGCTCGCCATCAAATATACTTGAAGAAAGAACCATCTCATCATAAGTAAACTCAGTATATGACAGACCATATCCGAAAGGATAAGATACTTCGATATTCTTGGTGTTGTAATATCTGTATCCCACAAATATATCTTCACCATAGAGTAATGAATTGCCATCAACGTGAAAGTTTATATATGTCGGAAGATCCTCTTCTCTTTTAGGAAAAGATACCGGCAGTCTTCCACTCGGTGACACTTCTCCGGAAAGTATTTTCGCAAGAGCCTTAGGTCCCATTGTTCCCGGAAGGAAGCAGCACATGATTCCATCTGCAAATGCTCTTAGCTCTTCAACTATAACCGGAGCAGCGATATTCAGAATGAAGCCTACCTTTATTTTTTTGTTATGAATTCTTTCACTTCTTACCTGTTCAATGATACCGTTTATTCTCTTCTTTTCCTTCTCCGGAAGCTGCATAGAAGGAAAATCATTTCCTTCCATCCCATTCGTCTTCACAACCACCAGCACGGTATCTGTTGTTTTGTCAATCGAGTTAAGCTTAATACTAAAGTCTTTCCCAACAGACTTAAGCTCATTTAATAAACTGAATTTTCTGGATGTGCAGATTCCGGCACTTCCAACTCCACAGTCATTTAAATATCCATCATCTTCTGCAAGCAGACTTACATTTCCTTTCAACGGAAAGATATCTTCATTTTTGAGCATCACTATTCCTTCAAGTGCTGCATCAAGCGCCGCTTGTAAGGACGCTTTTTTTATAGTATATTCCGAATCCTTTACAGACTTATTATCAGAATATTTGTCATATAGATCAAGCACTCTGCCTGCTGCTCGATCTACTATTTCTTCATCTAATTCTCCACTCTCAACTGCATCTATTATTGCTTTAGGAGAATGTGGTCCGGGCATGATCACATCATTTCCGGCAGCCAATGCTTTAACATCATTACGCACTGCTCCGTAATCAGATATAATTACACCCTCAAAGCCTTTTTTATCACGCAGTCTTTTAGTAAGTAGTTCATAATTCTCTGTGCATCTGACACCATTGATCGAATTATAAGCACTCATCACAGTTGCTACGCCCTCTTCCACACATGCATCAAAAGCCGGAAGATACAGCTCCTCAAGAGCACGCTTTGAAATGATCTCATTTACATTGCGCCTGTTAGTTTCCTGATTATTTGCAGCAAAATGTTTAACATTTGCAGCAACACCTCTGCTCTGTACACCGGTAACAAGCTTCCTCGCAAGCTCTGCAGTAAGATAAGGGTCCTCGGAATAGGATTCAAAAGCTCTGCCCGCTCTCGGATCTCTCATCAGATTTACGAACGGCGTTCCATACAGCAGCTTCACGCCATATATCGCAGCTTCATCAGCAAGAGCCTCTCCTGTTTTTCGGATCACATCAGCGTTCCATGTTGATCCCATCAAGAGTCCACTCGGAAAACAGGTTGGAGGATACATCTCACCTAAAGAGCATCTGTTATCAAGTCTGTCCATCAGCCAGTCATAAAGATCAAGCTCATCTTCATTAAAGATCTCTTCCTCTTCCTCCTGACTATCCGTTCCGGTGGACAGCTCACTTTTCATTTCAGAAAGATACATATCGAAGAATCTGTCAGTCACTTTATTCAGTATGTCATCATCATCAACGCATTTTCCTTCAGCCATACAAAAGCACATAAACAACTGTTCAAAATTGAGTCCGGCCGAACCATCCATCATCAGAAATTCGCCTATCCCCTTTTTCGGCAGCCTGCCTAGTTCAAGAAATCTTTCTCCAACAAGAAGATGTGCTTTCTCCTCAAGAGTAAGCTCGTCTAAAACCTCCCTCTTATCCATATGTTATCCTTCGTCCCCCACCTATTTCTTTTCTTCTTCAGCCTGTTCCTTCACTTCTTCAGCCTGTTCCTTCACTTCTTCTTTTATTTCTACAGTTTGTTCTTCGCCTTTTTGCTTTTCATCAACCTTGTTAGCATCTTCAGCCTTGTGAGCTTCTTCAGCCTTACGGTCTTCTTCAGCCTTGTGTGCCTCTTCAGCCTTACGGTCTTCTTCAGCCTTCCGATCCTGTTTCTTATGGATGTTATCGATATCCTCCGTTGAACCGCCACCATCGTCCTCAGGATCCCTGAATTCACCCTTTTTCACAAGTCTCATAAATGCGTTAACAACATCAGTTGTAAGCTGAGTTCCGGAAGCATCTCTGATAATCGAAACAGCCTTATCAAAATTCATTCTCTTTCTGTAAGGTCTGTCCGAATACATAGCATCAAATGTATCAGCCACGGCAATTATCTGTGCAACTCTTGGTATCTCACTTCCAACAAGCCCTTTAGGATAACCCTTTCCATCAGGTCTCTCGTGGTGAGCTCCTGCACCTATTGCAAGCTCAGGCATAATACTGATATCCTTAAGTACCTTGTAACCCTGTGCCGCGTGTGACTTGATGATATTAAACTCACGGTCAGTAAGCTTACCAGGCTTATTAAGAACTTCCGGTGGTATTCCGATTTTTCCGATATCATGCAGAAGTGCTATGTTGTAATACTTCTCAATCGTATCTTCATCATATCCAAGCTCACGAGTAAGCATCGCGGTATATTCAGCAACACGAGCTGAATGACCATTCGTGTACTTGTCCTTCATATCGATAGTCTTTGCAAAAGCTTCTATCATCTCTCTAATGAAGAGTTTGTTTTCATTCTGTTTCTTAATAAGTGCCTGAGTCTTTCTTCTAACATAAAGCATAACCAGAAGTGTAAGAAGGAAAAGAAGTGCAAATGCTCCAAACACTTTAAACCAAAGCTTTTCATATACAGCTTTCTTTTTAATTATCTTAACTGATATTTCCTTCTCACTCAGATCTGTTGAGTTCTGGATCTTCATTTTGAAGTAATAGGTTCCACCATCAAGATTGGTGTAGTCTATTGGCTCTAAATCGCTACGGTCAACAGTTGTTTTATCCGAATCAAAGCCATCTAACCAATAGGTTACTCTAGGATTTGAAAGCGAATATGTATAAACATAGCTATAGATTGTGAGCCTCTTCGCACTGGAAGGAATTGTGATTGAACCATCATACTTGGCATATATCTTCTTTCCATCCGCTTCAACAAATGGAACGGACATCTTGGTATTATTCAGATTCTCAAATGAATCATATATATTTACCTTAGATACACCCATTGTGCAGGACATATAAAGATTTCCGGAATCATCCACAGAACTATATGAATTAGCAGTCGAAACACTTGGAAGTCCGTTATCAATACTATAGAAAACAGGATTGATCTCCTCATTCTTTAAAAGCTCATCAATAGGTACTACATAAATTCCGTTACTACTGAGAATCCACATATTATCTTTTTTGTCTTCGTAGACATCAAAATTATTTGAGTATGGGAAGTTCTTTATCGTAGTTATTTTGTCGTCCTTCATATATGCGATAGAATTACTTGTTACTATCCAAAAGACATCTCTTTTTTCATCCTTCTTAATTCTCATAACTACTTCAGAATTAAGTCCATCTGCTTTGATCAGGTTAGATATCTTCTTTCCGGAAATGATATGACCATCGCTGAGAGCAGTATAACACAGCTTGTTTCCAAAATCAACAAGTCGGTTCCGGAAAAACAAAACAGGGGCTGTTGCAGAACCGATGCTGCAACAGCCCTTCTTATTTCAACGAATATAGAATTCAGAAACAGTTGTG
>CACYJP010000066.1 GCA_902774725.1 uncultured Lachnospiraceae bacterium | reverse complement strand
TCAGTCTGTGCACGTCAACTATTGAAAGCGCCGTATACCGAACGGTACGTACGGTGCTGTGAGAGGACGGCGGCTAGTCACCGCCTCCTACTCGATTATATATACTATATCGTTTTTTCTGATGATTTGTATGAGCCTGATGATGTTACTGGCATTTGCAGGGTGTTCAAAGAGTTCAAAAGGGCTTGATGGTATTATAAGTTTGAAGGGATTACAGTTAATGGGGATACATTGAAGATTCCTGTACTGGACGATACCATAAGGCAAAAAAATATTGTCAAAAAGTATAATATAGTATAAAAAGGTATAAAGAAATATAAATAGTATTAAATGGGAATGGAAATGAGTTCAGAAGAAAAAAAGTATAAGAGAAGGGTACACTATTCGGGCAAGTATCCTAAAAAGTTTGAGGAAAAGTATAAGGAACATAACCCTGAAAAATATCAGGATATTGTAGATCATGTTATAGCCAAAGGATCTACTCCTGCAGGAATGCATATATCTATTATGGTTCAGGAGATTCTTGATTTTCTTCAGATTAAGCCGGGACAAAAAGGAATGGATTGTACTCTTGGTTATGGCGGACATACAAGAAGGATGCTGGAGTGTCTTCAGGGGGATGGGTGTATCTATGGTTTGGATGTAGACCCTATTGAGTCTGAGAAAACTGTGGCAAGACTTAGGGGTGCGGGATACGGTGAAGATTCCTTTAAGTTCAGATTGATCAACTTTGCAAATATTGATAAGGTCTCTGAGGAAGCGGGTAAGTTTGATTTTGTACTCGCAGATCTCGGAGTATCATCTATGCAGATAGATGATCCAAAGAGAGGTTTTTCTTATAAGATTGATGGACCGCTGGATCTAAGACTGGACCCTGAACACGGTGAATCAGCCGCTGAAAGACTTCATAATATTTCCAGGGATGAATTTGTCGGAATGCTTATAGAGAATTCCGATGAGCCATATGCAGAGGAAATAGCTGACAAGGTCTTTAGCCTTATGAAAAAGGGTAAGCCTATGAATACTACTACTGAACTTAGGCAGGCCATAGAAGATGCACTGTGGAAGCTTCCGAAGGATGAGAAGGATCAGGCAGTAAAGAAGAGCTGTGCCAGAGTATTTCAGGCACTTAGAATAGATGTTAATAGTGAGTTTGAGGTTTTGTATTCTTTCCTTGAAAAGTTGCCGGATGTACTTGAGTCAGGTGGAAGGGTTGCGATACTTACATTTCACTCAGGTGAAGACCGTCTCGTAAAGAAAGCTTTTAAGGAGCTCCATAAAGAAGGTGTCTTTAGTGATATCTCCACGGATGTTATCAGACCTTCGGCAGAGGAATGCCGCACTAATCCCAGAAGTAAATCTACAAAGATGAGGTGGGCTATTAAAGCGTAATGATAGGTATAAGGTAAAGAAGAGTATAAAATCGGAGTTAACATGAAAAACCGGTTGTTTTAAGAGATTATGTATAGTACGAAAGGAGTGGACAGATGTTTAAAATTGATACTTTAAGAGCGGAAGAAGAAGCGAAAACACTTAAGCTGTCGGAAAACCTTTTTCACGAGGCGCTAAAAGATAAGCCGGAGAGTAAAGCTCGTTTTCATGTAAAAAATGACAAGGGTGAGGATTTCGATATTGTTTATTGGGATAATGACGAGGATATTGAGCCGCGTGATACATATCCTTCATATATCAAGCGACCCTTTATGGCGAAATATTATGTCTATGATGAAAATGATAAGGACACCCTTTATCTTGACTTTTTTAATGGGTTAAAAAATATGGTATTCGAAGAACTGAACGAATATACGATAGCTATCAGCAAGGTTATCCTTCAGTTTACAGATATGGAAATATGGTGCGCTGATGATAGAATTCGATGGTTCATAGACGAGAATCCTAGACTCCATATCGTAGAGGAACTCCCCGATGATATCTATGAGGATGACTGTTTCTACATACAGGAGCAGTTTAGAATGGGCCTGGAGGATAATAACTTCAATAGACTTTGCAGTACCTATGCCTTCCATAATATTTTCTTCCTGCAATGGATACTGAACGGGAAGGCTTTTTCTCAATATAAATATATGACTCTTCCAATAGATGCTATCGGAGGAATCGGAGCGATTCTTTCAGGTTACAAGCGCTTTGAATTGGCGTTTGGGCATTTCGGACTTAAATTTGTAGCTCCGGATAAGGATTATTTCGGCAAATATCCGAGGGAACTGATGGAACGCTATTTTGCTGCGGATCTGTGGATCGAGGATGCCAATGAGGATAATACGCTTTGGGTTCCGAGTTTATTGATACTTGTTAAGACTGCATTTTACCAAAGGATGCCTGGCCTGATGGACAGGTCTATCATTGCTCCTTCTTTCCTTGCTGAAATGGATGAATATTATGATGCGGTATTCGGCGGCAGAAAAACGCTTGGCGTACTGATACGTGGCAGCGACTATATTGCAACAGGTCTTTCCGGTTCCAGAAAAATGGCAAGCGTTGAACAGATGGTGCCGCTCATCCGCAAATGGATGAAGGATTATGGATATGAGAAGATATTTCTCGCAACGGAAGATTCAGATATCCTGGCACAGATGAGAAAAGAATTCGGAAAATCGATGGCTGCGTTGTCCCAACACAGGATATCGGTCAGTGACTTAAAAGATGGTCAGATTATAGCTGATTACGAGAAGGAACATGCAAACGGCGATTATGCAGAGAAACTGGAAGATACCACGGTCAACTATTTTTATGCCTTGTATCTTCTGTCCAGATGCGATGCTTTTATGTGTTCAGGACAGTGTAATGGCTGGGATACGGTAATATCCTTAAATGAAGACAGATTTGAGAGAAGTTATAAGTTTGCAGTCGGTATAAATGGTGATCCAAGGACAGAAGACTGGAAGGAAGTACGCCCTGTCACGGCAGGTATGTTTGCGAGAGGAGCATATCCGACAGATAAGGCGTTCTTTATGACTTATCGGTTCGACTTAAAAGAAAGCATCGATCTATCGGCACTTCAAAAAGCATGGGAGAAGACGACAAAGGTCTACCCTTACGTCGCTTACGCGACTGTAATCCGAAGAAGCCAGCTGGTGCTTGCAGACAATCCGCTTCCGTTTGTAATTAAGGAAACGGGTGAGGTGATCGAACCTTCGACTCCGGCCGCTAATTTCCATACCGTGACGATGTGTTATCTTGGTAATGTTCTGTGGGTTTACGCTGATCATGTGCCTTATGACGGCACCGGATTTATGTATGTGCTTGAGACATTTTTCTATCATTACTACTGCATTACGGATGCGCGTGAATATCCTGTTCCGGAAGGAGTACATACTGAAAAGGACGGTCCTGTTTCAGGGCAGGATACGGATGCGTATCTTCAGGTTGAACCGCAGGATCCGAAGGCGGCTATGGGGGCACTGTTGGGAAAAGAGGCTTTTGAGATACAGGAAAGCCCTGATGACGGTATCTTTGTGCCGAAAGCGGACTGCAGGGGATTCTGTATCAGCGTTCCTTCCGGAGAATTTATGAAATATGTGAAATCGGTTAAGGGTTCTCCTTTGTCTGTTATTTATGTTTGCTTTGCCAAGTCACTGCAGAGGGTACATCCCGAAAATACGCTTCCCATTAATTTTATGGTACCTGTAAGTATCCGTAAGGTCATGGGAAATGATAGTTCGCTTTTGCATCAGGTTGTACATTTTAATTACAGCTTTGAAGTTGAGGAACTGTCGAATAAAACAGATGAGGAACTGAGTACACAGTTCCGCACAGCACTTTCCGGATTTGCTTCGGAAGAAGCAATTAAGAAGACGGCGGGTGTATATCGTGCTATTTGTGAGGGTTATTCGAAGGCATTCGTTTACGGAGCGCTGAGTAAGATTGTTATGGATCAGCGAAAAAAACTGAAAGCCGGAGCGGAGGTCAGTTATCTCGGAACGATGCGCACGGCAGATTACGGAAACCGTATCCGTTTAACCGCTTATCATGCAATGCAGGAGAAGGGCATTATGCTTCAGGTTACGGAAGTCGGTGAGTATTTCTATATTGACTGGTATCAGGGCTTCCATGGCGAGGAATATGTTCTGGCAATGCGTGATATCCTTACAAAAAATGGAATAAGTAATGTCAAGGTTGAAAGAGTAGAATAATTTGTTGGATTAGGAACTCTTATATAAGTGCAAAGGATTTTAATATATAGACCCATAGGGTGAGTGTTGCAGATGATAGCAGAGTCGTTATCACGACAACATTTGAAGTAAGCACTTCATCATTCTTCATAGCCTTTGCCATTATGTAGCAGGTTACAGTTGTTGGTGAAGCGAGCATTATCAGAATAGCAACCAGCTCTGAACCGGCAAACCCAAGCTTTACGGCTATAGGGATAAATAACGCGGGAAGTGCTATAAGCTTAATTAAAGAGGCAGCTACAGCAGGCTTCAGCCTTGTCAGTGCAACCTTTAGATCGAAGCCTCCACCGATAGCAATTAGTGCCATAGGTGTAGCTGTTGCGGAAATATATGATATCGTTTTCATCGGTATCGCAGGCATATCAATTCCGAGGTTAACAAAGATAAGTCCGGCTACGATTCCCAGGATTATTGGATTTGTCAGAACGCCTTTTACTGCTTTACGGATTTCCTTCTTTATATGGTCTCTTTTACCTGTAGGCTGCTTGTGGTCAGTTAATGAGCTGTTCGAGCTGTCAGGGTTTTTTCCCATATCAGCAGAGAATACAAGTATTATAACTGATAGTACATTAAAGAAAGGAACAGCAGATGCTATCATAAGCGGTGCCATTCCGGCATTACCGCAGATGTTTTCTACAAAAGCAACACCCAGGATGGCTGCGCTGCTCCTTACGGACGCCTGTGTAAAAGCGCCGACCATAGTTTTGTCCTTTAAAATCAGGTAAGTAAGGAGCCATGTAAGTAGAAACATTACAAATGTTATGACAATACAGAAGGCTATAAAGCTTCCGTTTATATTCGAGGTGATATCAGTGAAAGCAATATCTTTGAATAGCATCACCGGAAGGGCGACCTTAAAAACATACTTGTTAGTTACATTTACAAACTCATCATTTATCAGATGTAATCTTTTAAGAATGTAGCCAAGAAGTATGACAAGAAAAACAGGTATTGTTGCATTTAAACTAAAGATAAAATTTTCCATAACGCACAGTATTTTACAGGAACAAATAATAAGAGTCAACTATTGTGACAGATGTGTGATAGCACATATTGTATTGATAATCAACACCTCTTTGGTACAGGAAGTCTTGTACCGGGAGGTGTTTTTTAATTAACTTATTTACTGGTGAATGACGCGCTTTTTTTGTATAATGATATATAGAGTTGTTTATAAAATTATTAATCGAGGATTTGGACTATGAGAAAGAAAATGTTAAAAATGATCGGGACGGTTTTATTCGCCGGATTACTTATTACTAACACCTACGTATATGCCGATTCAAAGTCTGATGATTATGAGATGACAAAGGAAGAGCAAAAGGCATATGAAGAAACTAAGGAACATTCAAAATATCTGCCGAAAACAGATTCATTTAAGGAGATTGACCAAAGCCGTTTTAAAAAGTATACAAATAATAATTCTTTAAAGAACGATGGTCAGCTTCCTTCTTATTATAGTTCGAAGGATGAAGGAAATGTTTCATCTGTTAAGAATCAGGATATCACGGGAACCTGCTGGTGCTTTGCGATGTTGGAATGTCTTCAGGATAGTGCAAAGATGAAGGGACTTGAAGTGTCTCCTGATTTTTCAGAGTATGAGGTTTCTTATTTTGCATATGGTCATCCGGAGGATAGACTCGGACTTACAGAGGGAGATATGATAAACTCGGGTGAAAAACCGGGTTCTGTTGAATACTATACTCTTGGTGGAAACCAGCTCCTTGGAGCGATGACGGCCGCTCAGGGAATAGGACTAAAGTCTGAAGCAGACGCCAGCTTTACGGATCTTATAGCGTCTCTCCACAGAGATGGAGTTGCTGCACTTCCTGATAGTATGTGCACCAGAGATAATGAATACTCTCTTGCCGGAGTGGAAGCATATGACACGAAGGATGCGAATGCCAGGAATGATATCAAAAGGAAGATAATGGAAAATGGAGCCGGAGAGGTTGGTTATTACCATAATAATGATGCGTTCGATTATTCAACATTTGCATACTATAAGTCTCCTAAAATTAAAAGTCAGGATTCCGGCGGACATGCAGTATGTATAGTTGGATGGGATGATAATTATCCTGTTGAAAACTTCAGATATACACCGCCTGGAAAGGGTGCATGGCTTATAAAAAATTCCTGGGGAGATTCATGGGGAAATGACGGATATTTCTGGATGTCTTATTATGAACCGACACTCCTTAGTGTATATTTTTTTGATGTAGAATCTTCTGATAGTTATGACAATCTTTATCTTTATGATGGTGTACTCGGAGAAGGAACACTTTCCGGATATAAATCTGCTGCAAATGTTTTTACGGCTAAACAAAACGAAACTATAAATGCATTGTCATTTTTCACATACAAGGATGCTACGGATTACGATATATATATCTATAAGAATCCTCTGGAAGGAAACCCATCCAGCGGTGAGCTTGTGTACTCATATGAGGGTGGAAGAGCTGCGCATATGGGATATACGAAGTTTGATCTTCCAAAAGAGGACTGGATTTCTCTGGAAAAAGGAGACAGCTTTTCTGTAATTGTAAATCAGACAGCTTCAGGAACATCAACAAAAATGTATGTGGCAAAGGATGATTATGAAACAGTTGAAGATATAACTAACAGTTCAGTGGCAGGACAGTCGTTTGTGTCTGTAAATACTTCGGGTTGGACTAAGGATAGCTGGGAAGATATCTCTGCTAATGGTGCGAACGCCCGAATCAAAGCATTTACCAAGGTTGATGAAACTGCACCTGAAGGTGCTATGAGCTTTGGAAAAAACGAATACGAGGTAGAGGTTGGAGAGAGCATAGATACTGATGTTTTGGTAGGAAACGAGTCTATACTTGCAACCGCTAAGCTTTCATTTGGTGTTGCAGACGAGAGATTAGCTTCTGTAAATGACCTGGGTCGTGTAACAGGTTATAGAACAGGAGAGACTGAAGTCAGAGTAAAGCGTGGAAGTGAAATCGCGACAGCTAAGCTAAGAGTTGTTGCAAATAAAGGACAGGGAATCAAAATTACCAAGGATGAGGATATCGGAACAAAGGATAACCCGATGGTTGTAAGTCTTGGTAAAAAAGAAATGCTTTCATATGAGGTTACCCCTGTAAGATATAAGTATGATGTCACTTATGATGTAGAGCCGCTTACGGAAGGAATTGATGTTGATAAAGCGTTTAGTAAGGATGCAGGAGGATATGTAACATTTCAAAAGGCAGGACTATATCTGGTCAAAGTCTCCATAGATGATAAGGATGGAATAAAGGGTGACTCAGTTGAGTTCTATGTCGATGCAAGAATTAATAGTGTTGTATGTGATGATATAACTGATATTGCCGAAAATCCTTATGAAAACAGAACAATAAAGATATATCAATATGATACAGGTTATAGCTCAAGTGTAGTAAGTTCAACCTATGATGTTGAGAAAGACTATGATTATTTCTATATAATGGGAAGTGATAAAATCCTTCCGATTCAGGAGGTATATGACAACGTTCGAGCCCTTAATAGTAAGTACAAAGGGAATGAAAAGTATGATATATCCGGTGAAGGCTATGACGAAGATGATCTCGAGGTCATCGATGTTTTGACAGGTGACGAAGAGGACTACAGCTTTAAAGTTAATCACAGATATCTGTATGCAGCTATTACCTCAGATGAATACTTAGCCGGATCATATGCTTTAACAGATATATCAGACTATGTGGCTGTCGAAAGCATGTCTATGGATGCTCAGGATATGGATATAAGCTTAGAAGCCGGCGATGATGGAGAGTATACTATTAGTTTTTCGCCTGAGGATGCATTTGTTGAAGATGTATACGTTGAGTCTGATGATACAGATATAGCGGATGCATACTTTGATGATGAAGATAAAATTATAGTGGAAGGCTATAAATCAGGAAAGACAGACATATATATCTACTTTGATGAAGACGACAAGGCGGATGCGAAGACTTCTGGGGATGCAGAGGAAGGAGTAGTCACAGGTAAGTCTCTCAAGCTTTCTGTTACAGTTACGGCTGATAAGCCTGATGAATTTGGATTTGTTGATGGAACCGAGCTTAAAATCGAGAGAAATGATACAAAAGAGCTCGAGCTAAATGATGAAAGATGGGATAACTTTGTAATTAATTATGAATCAGGAGATCCAACTATTTGCTACGTGGATAAGACAGGCGAGTTAATTGCGGCAACTAGTGGTTCCACAACTATAAAGGCAACTGCTGATGTTGGAGAAGGAGATGATAATCCTACAGCTATTATGAATGTAACTGTTACTAAGCCTGAGGATACTACTGATGAGTATAATCTTCAGACGATTCATAACTATGTTCCGGGAATGAAGGACGAATATGAGTATAAGGCGCCTGAAGGAACAGAATGTATAAACATTTATTTTGATCCGAGTACCTCGCTTGCTAAGGGAGACAATCTATATGTTTTAGATGCAGAAGGAAAGAGAATTGATGTTGATACTGATGATTTAAGCTATCCAACAGCCGTTTATTCAGATAGCTTCAAGATAATGTTTGAGTCAAATGGTGAGATAGATTATGACGCTGACAAGGATGATATCTATCAGGGTGATAATTATGGATTCAGAGTAAAGAGGGTTCAGTGTGGACGAGAAGCAAAAACGATCAGCCTGGAGAATGAAACCATTTATCTGGACTTTACTACTTACCTAAGTAAAACAGCAAAAATAAAGGCTTCAGTATATCCTGTGGGAGCTGTTGATCAGCTCTATTATGAGATAAAGGATAAGTCTATAGCTTCAGTTACTGAATATGGTTCAGTAACTGCTAAGAACGACGGTGAAACAGAATATACCGTTTATACTAATAATTATAAAAAGGATATAGTTGCCAAGGGAAGAATTGTTGTCGGACAAAAAGAAATAGAAAGTGTTCAGGTGTTTGACAAGGATGGGAATCTTCTTGAAGGTGATGAAAGTGTTATCAAGGTTAAGCCGGAAGAGCAGACTGTATTCTTTGTAGTGAAGACACCTTTTGATGCATCTAAGGGTATTACCCTTGATTATGACAGAAGTAAATATTCTATAACAAGAAAAGAGGAAGCTCAGGACTTAAGATTTACGGTTTTTGCTCCGGAAGAAGAAGGCATATATCCAATTGGTATATGGGTAGGAAAGACAGATAAGGATAGCGGTACACTCGTTCATACGATTAATCTTAAGGTGACGGAGAATCCTGATGCCCCTGATGATCCTGATGATCCGGACGATCCGGACGATCCTGATGCCCCGGATGTCCCGGTTGATCCTGTAGATCCTGTAGACCCGGTAGATCCGGATACTCCGGATAAGAAGGATACACCACAGGAATCATATTCAAATGAGTGGATTGACGGAAAGTGGTACAATTCGGACGGAACTCAGGATTATGCATATAGTGGCAGCTGGAAACAAAATGAAACCGGCTGGTGGTTTGAGGACGAGTCCGGCTGGTATCCGTTAAATCAGTGGCAGAAGATTGATGGATTATGGTACTACTTTGATGAGAACGGTTACATGGCAAGTAGTGAGTGGAGAGACGGTTACTGGCTCGATGCTGATGGTGTCTGGCGATATGAGGGCATTGGTACATGGAAGGTTAACGGCAAGGGCTGGTGGTTCGAGGATTCTTTAGGCTGGTATGCGTCAGCTCAGTGGCAGAAGATAAACGGAAGCTGGTATTACTTTGGAACAGACGGTTATATGCTTACTGAGCAGTATGTTGATGGGTATTGGGTTGGAAAAGACGGATCTTATGATTCTCAATAAAAAATAAGTAAAAGTGACGGAAAAAAACATAACAAAGGGGGACTTATATGAATATTGATAATATAGCATTTGATCAGGTCGCGAATACGCTGGCAAAGCAGTTTGACAGCATGTATTATGTGGAAGTGGAAACCGGAAGCTTTATTGAGTTTTTCCATTCAGAGATGTTATCAGGACTCAATCTTCCGGAGCAGGGAAGTGATTTCTTTTCGTTTTTATCTGAACAGGCAAAAAGGACAGTACATCCGGATGATCTTGATTATGTACTTAACCTTATAGACAGGGAAAAACTACTGAAAAAGCTGGAAGAAAACAATTCCAGTCTGATAGTTTTCAGATTTGTACTGGACGGAAGGATAATGCATGTTTGTCATTTCAGCATTTTGTGTGATGACAAGAAGCATATTCTGGGCTGCATCAAAAATATAGAGTCAGAGTTTCTTGAAAGGGAAGAACAGGAAAATCTGCTTCAATCTGCAGAACGTCTGGCAAGGCTTGATGAATTAACAGGAATAAAGAATAAGAATGCATTTTCTGAGCATATTAAAGAAATTGACGAAGTAATAAACAGCGGTGACTATGATCCTGTTTTTGGCGTCATCATGTGTGACATAAATGAGCTTAAACGTATAAACGATACAAGAGGACATAGCTTCGGAGATGAAGCCATACAAAGGGCATGTCGTATGATATGCGAGGTTTTCGAGGAGAGCTCGGTTTACAGAGTTGGAGGAGATGAGTTTGCTGTTATACTTACCGGCGAAGACTTTTCAAATCGTGAAAGCTTATTTGAGCTTTTGAAACAAAAATCTGCGGCCAACGGACGATTCAGAACCGGACCTGTAGTGGCGTGTGGTATGGCAAAATATAATCCCGGAGTAGACAGAAGCTTTCAGGAGGTATACAACCGGGCTGATGGTCGTATGTATGCAAACAAAAATGAATTGAAGGGCAGTAATATTAATGGAGAAATCAGGAAGCGCGAAGAGAGTAACCAGATGATGCCTGAAGATAGAATGAGAAAGCTTGATAGACTATATGGAGCTTTGCATACTGTTGCCGGTGGTGGCTACATATTCTTAACCGACCTTAAATACAATTTTTCCAGATGGTCATTATCTGCGATTAATGATTTCGGATTACCAACGGATTATATGTATAATGTCGAAGACATATGGAAGCGTTATGTACATCCGGAGGATGTAGACAAGTATGTTGAGGCAGTTGAGGCTGTTTTAGAAGGAACACCGGTGCTTTACTCTATTACCTATCGTGCAAAAAAGGCTGATGGAACATATATAACTCTTAAGCCAAGGGGGTTCATTCTAAATGACAGCAAGGGTGTGCCTGAATACTTTGGAGGAATAATGCTTCCTCAATGATAAGGAAAGCTTCGGTCTGGAATAATAACTTTATTGTTGAAATGAAATAAAAGGGACTATGCTTGAGCATAGTCCCTTCAGACTGTAGACAAAGCCGGTTGCGAAACGAAGTTTTCGCAACCGATTTTTCTGTTTTGGACTATGTCGCAGCAAATCTGAACAAAAAAGAGTTAAATGGAATGCCTATTATCCCCTTTCTTTGAAGCATTTTTGCAAGTTTCTTTAAATTTAGACAAGCGTAAGTAAGCCCGACTTTCATTTCCATTCGAGCTTTACCAT
>CACYJP010000065.1 GCA_902774725.1 uncultured Lachnospiraceae bacterium | reverse complement strand
AAAATTAAGTTAATTTATGCTTGACTTTTGAAAATAAAGTTATATACTGTTATTAGTTTTGAAAATTATATAGATAATAAATAAAGAAGCAAAGGCGCTTTGAACCATAGGTTCAGAGCGCCTTCTTTGCGTGTTGTTCGAGCCATGCACGTATGCAAGGCATATGTGCAGAAGCTGAGATTATATCTGAGTGCTTGCACTCAAAGATAATAATCGCAGATTCTGTCATATGTGCGTAGCACATATGTATATGGCGAGAATCGCGACATGAAATAAGTTGCGAAGCAACTTATGAATGCGACTAAGGAGGAAATAATTATGAATGGTAAACTTGAGGAAATCAGAAGAAAGGGTCTATATGACGCATCATTTGAACATGACAACTGTGGTATAGGTGCGATCATCCAGATGGACGGCAAGGCAAGTCATCAGCTGGTGGCTGATGCACTCAGCATAGTTGAGAACCTTGAGCACCGTGCAGGTAAGGATGCAACTGGTGAGACCGGTGATGGTGTAGGTATCCTTACTCAGATTCCTCATACATTTTTCGTAAGAAAGCTGAAGGAGCAGGGAGTAGTGCTTCCTGAGAGAAGACAGTACGGCGTCGGAATGTTCTTCTTCCCTGATAGTGATCTGGAGAGAAGACAGGCAAAGTCCATGTTTGAGATAATTACCAAGAAGGCGGGCATGAAGATCCTCGGATGGAGAGCGGTCGACATTCATCCAAATGTACTTGGTACAAAAGCAAGAGAGTGTATGCCTGCTATCGAACAGGTGTTTATTGAAAGACCTGAAGGCTTTGAAACTGATCTTGATTTTGACCGTCAGCTTTACATCATCCGTCGCGAGTTCGAGCAGAGTAATATCAATACTTACGTTCCTTCTCTTTCCTGCAGAACTATTGTTTACAAGGGTATGTTTCTGGTAGGCCAGCTCAGAACATTTTTCGAGGATCTTACTGCAGAGGATTTTGAATCAGCTATCGCGATGGTACATTCGAGATTTTCTACTAACACAAATCCTAGCTGGAACAGGGCTCATCCGAACCGCTTTATGGTTCATAACGGTGAGATCAATACAATAAAGGGAAATGCAGATAAGATGCTTGCAAGAGAAGAGACTATGCATTCAAAGCTTTTCTCTTCAGAGGATATGACCAAGGTTCTTCCGGTCATCTCATCAAGCGGATCTGATTCAGCTATGCTGGATAATACTCTTGAGTTCCTTGTGATGAGCGGTATGGATCTTCCGCTTGCAGCAATGATAGCTATCCCTGAGCCTTGGGCTCATAACGAGACTCTTTCACAGGAGGAGAGAGATTTCTATCAATACTATGCAACTATGATGGAGCCATGGGATGGACCTGCATCAATCCTCTTCTCAGATGGTGATGTGATGGGAGCAATCCTGGACCGTAACGGACTCAGACCATCCCGCTATTATGTAATGGATGACAGACGTCTAATACTTTCATCTGAGGTTGGAGTGCTTCCTCTCGATGAGAAGCACATCGTTAAGAAGGAGAGGCTTCATCCGGGTAAGATGCTCCTGGTTGATACAAAGGAAGGTAAGCTTTACGGCGATGAGGAGATAAAAGAAAAATATGCTCATAAGGAGCCATACGGTGAGTGGCTGAATATGAGTCTTCTTGAACTAAAGGATATCAAGATTCCAAATGAGAAGGTTCCTGCAATTCTTGGAAATGACAGAAAGAAGCTGCAGAAAGCATTTGGCTATACCTATGAAAATTATCATGAAGGAATCAGAACTATGGCACTAAATGGTTCTGAGCAGATTGGCTCTATGGGAGTTGATACACCGATAGCTGCTCTGTCGCAGGAGAATCAGCCGCTTTTCTATTATTTCAAGCAGCTGTTTGCGCAGGTTACAAATCCACCTATTGACGCTGAAAGAGAGAAGATAGTTACCTCTAGAACTGTTTATGTCGGAAAGAACGGAAATCTTCTTGAGGAGAAGGCGGAGAACTGCCACGTTCTCAGAATTCATAATCCGATCCTTACAGATCTGGATATGCTGAAAATAAAGCATCTCGACAAGGACGGAATCAAGTCCGCAGAGGTTTCGCTCCTTTATTACAAGAGCACACCGATGAAGAGAGTGCTGGATCATCTGTTTGTTGAGGTTGATAAGGCATATAGAGAGGGTGCTAGTATTCTCATACTTTCCGACAGGGGAGTAGATGAAAATCATGTCGCAATCCCATCACTTCTTGCTGTTTCTGCGGTACATAAACATTTGGTAGAAACAAAGAAATGTACTGCTATGTCACTTATCCTCGAGTCAGGTGAGCCGCGTGAGGTTCATCATTTTGCAACGCTTCTCGGCTACGGTGCATCAGCGGTAAATCCGTATCTGGCACACAGCACGATTCAGGAGCTTATCGATGACGGACTTCTTGACAAGGATTATTATGCGGCAGTTGAGGACTATGACAGTGCGGTACTCAGCGGTATCGTAAAGATCGCATCGAAGATGGGAATATCAACGATAAGGTCTTATCAGGGCTCGAAGATATTTGAGGCTATCGGTATCTCAGAGGATGTTATAAATGAATACTTCCCGGGTACTGTAAGCCGTGTTGGCGGAATAACTCTTGAGGATATCGGAAGAAATCAGGATGCACAGCATTCGAGAGCGTTTGATCCGCTGGGACTTCCTGTTGATCTCGAGCTTGATTCTGTGGGACGTCATAAGTTCAGAAGTCAGGGTGAGAATCACAGATATAATCCTCAGACGATACATATGCTTCAGCTGGCAACCAGAGAAGGAAAGTATGACAAGTTTAAAGAGTACACTTCGATGGTTGATGCCGAGAAGACGGGCTACCTCAGAAGTCTTATTGATTTTAACTTCCCTGAGTCGGGAGTTCCGATTGAAGAGGTTGAGAGCGAGGATTCAATCGTTCAGAGATTTAAGACGGGAGCTATGTCCTACGGTTCTATATCAGAGGAAGCACATCAGACACTTGCAATCGCAATGAACCATCTGCATGGTAAGTCAAACAGTGGCGAGGGTGGCGAAAGTGATGAAAGAATCGCATCAGCCGGCACAGCAAATGACAGAAGCTCTGCTATAAAGCAGGTTGCAAGTGGAAGGTTCGGTGTAACGAGCAAGTACCTCGTAAGTGCAAGAGAGATACAGATCAAAATGGCACAGGGCGCAAAGCCGGGTGAGGGAGGTCATCTTCCTGGTAAAAAGGTTTATCCTTGGATTGCGAAGACACGTCACTCAACACCGGGTGTAAGTCTTATATCACCTCCGCCACACCACGATATCTACTCAATCGAGGATCTGGCACAGCTGATATATGATCTGAAAAATGCAAATAAGCACGCTCGTATATCTGTAAAGCTTGTTTCTGAGGCGGGAGTCGGAACAGTTGCAGCCGGTGTTGCGAAGGCCGGTGCAGAGGTTGTTCTGGTATCGGGATATGATGGCGGAACCGGAGCGGCACCACTCAGTTCGATCCACAACGCAGGACTTCCATGGGAGATGGGACTTGCAGAGACTCATCAGACGCTTGTGGCAAACAGACTTAGAAATCAGGTTGTTATCGAGACAGACGGAAAGCTTATGAGCGGCCGTGATGTAGCAATAGCTGCAATACTCGGTGCAGAGGAATTCGGATTTGCTACAGCTCCGCTTGTAACTATGGGCTGCGTAATGATGAGAGTATGCCAGAACGATACCTGTCCGATGGGTGTTGCAACTCAGAATCCTGAGCTCAGAAAACGCTTCAGAGGAAAGCCTGAGTACGTTGAAAACTTCATGCTCTTTATCGCTAGAGAGCTTCGTGAATATATGGCTCGTCTCGGAGTCAGAACTGTTGAGGAGCTGGTCGGAAGAACAGATCTGCTCAAGGTTAAGGAAGGACTTGATGACAAGGAGTCACGTATATGTCTGGACAAGGTTCTATACGATATGTCAGGTGTAGACAGAGACCTTCAGACCTTCCATCCTGAGCTTAAGTATGACTTCAGGCTTGAGGAGACAAAGGATGAATCAGTGCTTCTTAAGTCAAAGAAGATAAAGGATGTTTTGAAGAATGCCGCAAAGAGAGACGAGGCTGAAGGAAGTAGTGGCTGCAGTCTCAGCATTAAACTCACAAACGTGGATAGAACATTTGGCACACTTCTCGGAGCTGAGATAACGAGACAGTATCCGGAGGGGCTTCCTGAGGATACGATCAAGATTGACTGCACAGGTTCAGGCGGACAGAGCTACGGTGCATTTATTCCGAAGGGACTTACGCTTAACCTGGTTGGTGACAGTAATGATTATTTCGGAAAGGGTCTTTCAGGAGGAAAGCTGATCGTAAAGGCACCGGCAGAAGCAAAGTACGATCCTGAAGAAAATATCATCATCGGAAATGTGGCACTTTACGGTGCGACCTCAGGAGAGGCTTACATCGCCGGTATGGCAGGTGAGAGATTCTGTATCAGAAACTCAGGTGCAACTGCGGTGGTTGAAGGTGTCGGCGAACACGGATGTGAATACATGACCGGCGGACGTGCAGTGATACTCGGACCTACAGGTAAAAATTTTGCGGCCGGAATGAGCGGCGGAATCGCCTATGTTTACGACGAGCATAACACACTTTATAAGAACCTGAATAAGCAGCTTGTCAACATGGAGAAGCTTGAATATAAGAACGACATCGAAGAGCTGAGACGAATCATCGAAAATCATGTTAAGTACACAGGTTCGAAAAAAGGTCAGGCAATCCTGGATAACTTTGATGAAAGCGTTGAACATTTCAAGAAGATAATACCTTCGGACTATAAAGAAATGCTCAGGCTTACCGCTGAGTGCGAAGAGCAGGGCATGGATCACGAGCAGGCACAGATAGAAGCATTTACAAAACTCGTAGGATAAGTCGATGAAAAATAGAGGAATTAATTTATGGGAAAGATAACAGGCTTTTTAGAATATGAAAGAAAGGATGGCCCGGTTGTACCGGAGGAGGAGCGTATCAAGAGCTTCCTCGAATTCCACGGACGACTTACGCTGGAAGAACAGCAGGAGCAGGCGGCACGTTGTATGGATTGCGGCGTACCATTCTGCCAGGCGGGTATGATGATCGCGGGTATGGCTTCGGGCTGTCCGCTTCACAATCTCGTGCCGGAGATAAATGATCTGGTGTTTAGAGGAGATATGGAGAAGGCTTATGAAAGACTCTCCATAACTCATAGCTTTCCGGAGTTTACCTCACGAGTTTGTCCTGCACTTTGCGAAAATGCATGTACCTGCGGACTTCATCAGGAGAGTGTTGCAACAAAGGAAAATGAGAAATCAGTAATTGAATATGCTTATGAACATGGTCTGGTGAAGGAGACGGCGCCTGAGACACGTACCGGAAAGAAGGTCGCAGTTGTCGGAAGTGGTCCTTCGGGACTGGCTGCTGCACAGCTTCTTAACAGGAGAGGCCATGAGGTCACAGTTTACGAACGTAGTGACAGGGTTGGTGGACTTCTTCGTTATGGCATTCCGAATATGAAGCTTGATAAGTCTGTGATAGACAGAAGGGTCAAGCTTATGGAAGAGGCAGGTATTAAGTTTGTAGTAAATACTGATGTCTGCGGTGATGGAAGTCACGGTATAAATGATGGAAGCAAAGGAGTGAAAGCAGGCAGTGCTGTAAATAGCGTAAGTGCAGATGAATTAAAAGCTAAGTTCGATGCGGTTATTCTCGCCTGCGGTGCTTCCAACCCAAGAGATATAAATGCTCCGGGTAGAGAGGCTGAGGGTATATACTTTGCAGTAGATTTTCTAGGAAATGTGACAAAGTCGCTTCTTGATTCGGATTTCGCCATTTTAGATGATCTTCAAAATGATAAAAAGAAATCAAAGGGCTTCGGAAATGTAATAGATAAGGTCTATGGGAAAAATGTCATCGTAATCGGTGGTGGTGACACCGGAAATGACTGCGTCGGAACATCGATAAGACTTGGAGCAAAGTCTGTTACCCAGCTTGAGATGATGCCTTGTCCTCCGGAAAAAAGACTGGACTCAAATCCATGGCCTGAATGGCCTCGCATTTTGAAGACTGATTATGGTCAGGAAGAGGCTATATATAAATACGGACATGATCCTCGTATATATCAGACAACGGTTAAACAGTTTATAAAGGATGAAAGGGGAAAGCTTAGTGCGGTCGAAATTATTTCGCTTAAGCCTGAAAAGGATGAAAAAACAGGCAGGATGAATATGGTTCCTGTCGAGGGAAGCGAAAAGACACTTCCTGCAGAGCTTGTACTTATCGCAGCAGGCTTCCTCGGAAGTGAAAGCTATGTAACAGAAGGCTTCGGAGTAGAAGTAGATGGCAGGACAAATGTAAAGACCGAGCCGGGACATCATGCAGCAGAAGTAAAGAAAGCTGATAAAAGCAAAGCATCTGCCGGGGCCAGGATTTATACTGCAGGTGATATGCACAGAGGGCAGTCTCTTGTAGTCTGGGCTATCGCCGAAGGAAGAAAAGCTGCCGGCGAGGTGGACCGTGATCTCATGTGGTAGCCGAGCAGGTAAACAATAAGTCACACCAAATCTGACAGCTTCTTTGAATAGAAGAAGTCGTGTATCAGTTCGTTATATTCGTTCCACATAGGAAGGGTTTTACACTTGCCCTTCCTATTACATTTGTAGGATTTGTCTGCGAGGCACGCAACGGGAGCGAGTGGTCCCTCTGACGCCTCGATGATTTCTCCGATTGTGTACTTTTCCGGGGAGCGGTTCAGACTATAGCCGCCTCCTTTTCCGCTGGCACTGGTAACGAGTCCGGCGGTAACGAGTGTTTTCACAATTATCTCCAGATATTTTTTGGAAATATCCTGTCTCTCGGATATATCTTTAAGGGGAATAAGTCCCTTATCTTTGTTTTCTGCAAGGTCGATCATTACTCTTATCGCATAACGTCCTTTTGTTGAAATCATTTTGTTCTCCTATATAAAGTAAAATTATTCTGAATTCTGTTGAGTCCTATTATCCTATAATCAGCTAGGTAAAACAAGAGTTTTTTAGTTATAGGCTCAGACTATAACTAGTCATAGTTTTAAACCTATTGACTAGATAGGTTTATGATGCTAACATACGGAGCATAGAAACGAGAAAGACATAAAACATTTGACTGGATGTTATGAATAAAGGAGGAATCAAAATGAGCGATTACAGATTTGAAACAAAACAGTTACACGTTGGACAGGAGAAGTCAGACCCTACGACAGATTCAAGGGCAGTACCTATTTATCAGACAGTTGCATACACATTTCATAATGCACAGCATGCGGCCGACAGATTCGGACTTGCTGATGCAGGAAATATATATGGTAGACTTACAAATTCAACTCAGGGAGTTCTTGAGGAGAGAATAGCAGCACTCGAGGGCGGAAGCGCAGCGCTTGCAGTTGCTTCAGGTGCAGCAGCAATCGCTTATACGATTCAGGCACTTACAGCTAACGGCGGACACATCGTAGCACAGAAGACTATCTACGGTGGAACCTACAATCTGCTTGAGCATACATTTCCACTTTACAACATAAGTACAACCTTTGTTGATACTAACAAGCTCGATGAGGTTAAGGCAGCAATCCAGGCTGATACAAGAGCAATCTTTATTGAGACTCTTGGAAATCCTAACAGTGATATCCCTGATATCGAAGCTATTGCAAAAATAGCACATGAGGCCGGAATTCCACTTGTCATCGACAATACATTTGGAACACCTTATCTCATCAGACCGATCGAGTATGGAGCAGACATCGTTATCCATTCTGCTACAAAGTTCATCGGTGGTCATGGTACTACACTCGGCGGTGTTATCGTTGAGTCAGGCAAGTTTGACTGGTCGGCATCCGGAAAGTATCCGAATATAGCAGCCCCTAACCCTAGCTATCATGGAGTTTCTTTCTATGATGCCGTAGGACCAGCAGCATTTGTTACATATATAAGAGCAATACTTCTTCGTGATACAGGAGCAACTCTTTCACCATTCAATGCATTCCTTCTTCTTCAGGGTGTTGAAACTCTTTCACTCAGACTTGAAAGACATGCGGAAAATGCAAAGAAGGTCGTAGAGTTCCTTGCTAATCATCCAAAGGTTGCAAAGGTTAATCATCCGCTTCTCGAGGATCATCCAAATCATGACCTCTACAAGAAGTACTTCCCGAATGGTGGTGGATCGATCTTTACATTTGAAGTAAAGGGCGGAAAGGAAGAGGCTTGGAAGGTTATCGATAACCTGAAGATATTCTCAATCCTTGCAAATGTAGCAGATGTTAAGAGTCTTGTTATCCATCCTGCTTCAACTACACATTCACAGCTCTCAGATGAGGAGCTTCTGTCAAATGGAATAAAGCAGAGTACGATTAGACTTTCAATCGGTACAGAGCATGTTGATGATATAATTGCTGATCTTGATAATGCTCTTGCAACTATCTAGTATAGAGATTTCTAATTAACTGGACTCTAAACTTGCCTGTTTTCCAGAATAGCACAGCACCAAAAGCCTCGGAATCTAGTAGAGAAAAATGCCGGTATAGTAAAACAGTTCTGCCCTCCCGGAAAAAGTGGTAAGAAAAAAAATAGGTGTATCATAGTTTAAATAGGTGTATCATAGGAAAAGATGATTAAATGAAAAGGAGAAAATTATGAGTAAGATATACAAGGGAACAACAGAACTTATTGGAAATACACCTCTCGTTGAGGTAGTAAATATTGAGAAGGAGCTCGGACTTGAGGCTACTATTCTTGTAAAGCTTGAGTACCTGAATCCGGCAGGAAGCGTTAAGGATCGTATCGCAAAGGCAATGATCGAGGACGCTGAGGAAAAGGGACTCTTAAAGGAAGGTTCAGTTATCATTGAGCCTACAAGTGGAAATACAGGAATCGGACTTGCATCAATCGCAGCTTCAAAGGGTTATCGTATAATCCTTACAATGCCTGAGACTATGAGTGTTGAGAGAAGAAATATACTCAAGGCATACGGTGCAGAGATAGTGCTTACCGAGGGAACAAAGGGAATGAAGGGTGCAATCGAAAAGGCAAATGAGCTTGCACAGGAAATCCCGGGTGGATTTATCCCTGGTCAGTTTGTTAACCCTGCTAACCCTGCAGTCCATAAGGCTACAACAGGTCCTGAGATCTGGAATGATACAGATGGAAATGTAGATATCTTCATCGCAGGTGTTGGAACAGGTGGTACTGTAACAGGTGTAGGTGAGTACCTGAAGTCACAGAAGCCTGATGTTAAGGTTGTTGCACTTGAGCCGGAGGATTCACCGGTACTTTCAGAGGGAAGAGCCGGAGCACATAAGATACAGGGTATCGGCGCAGGCTTTGTTCCTGATGTACTTAATACCGATGTGTTTGATGAGGTATTCAAGGCACCGAATGAGGATGCATTTGAAACAGCAAAGCTTCTTGCTAAGAAAGAGGGTATCTCAGTAGGTATCTCTTCAGGAGCAGCACTTTTCGGAGCAATCCAGCTCGCAAAGAAGCCTGAGAATAAGGGTAAGGTTATAGTAGCTCTACTTCCGGATAGCGGAGACAGATACTACTCAACAGCACTTTTTAACTAAAAAAATAAAGCCCAACATCTGCGAAAGATGTTGGGCCTTATTTTTTATTACTTCGTGTGAAGCTTCATATGCTCAATGGCAATATCTATTGCTTCCTTGTCATTACAATCACCCGATGTATGGATTGCTTCGTTGCATATAGGACAAGTGCCATTTTGAACGGCATATCCTGCTGCATACAGCATCGCAAATCCTGCACCAAAAGCCTTGATGATCTCGTCTGCATAATCCGAACCACCGGATATCATTTCAAGATCATTCATATCAAGCTTATTTTTTTCCTCAACCTTTACTCCTGCAACCTCTGCAATCTTCTTTACATCAATACTCTTATCAATCATAATCTAACCTCCTAAAATAAATACTTAAAACTTTGTTTTTTGTTTACACACTTATATTAGCACGTAATAAGTCACAGTTGTGTCACATGTTTTGAAAATCAAAAAATATTTAAAAAAATTTGATAATCAAATCTTGACTTTTCTTTTTAAAGTTATATACTATTATTTATTAATAAAATAAATGTTTATTGAAGCAAAGGCGCTTCGGAATACATAGGGGATAGTGCCCTTATCGATTCCGAAGCGTCTTTTCATTTTTATTACAAAGCGTAGTGAAACAGTATAGAAAACGATTAGCAAAAATGAAAGGGGAATCAAAATGGCAAAGTTTATCTTCGTAACAGGTGGAGTTGTATCAGGACTCGGAAAGGGAATCACCGCAGCGTCTCTCGGAAGACTTCTTAAGGCGAGAGGGCTTAAGGTTGCGGCTCAGAAGCTGGACCCTTATATAAATGTAGATCCGGGAACGATGAGTCCTTATCAGCATGGTGAGGTTTATGTTACAGAGGATGGTGCCGAGACAGATCTCGACCTCGGACACTATGAGAGGTTTATCGATGAGAATCTGAATAAGTATTCGAACCTTACATCAGGTAAGGTCTATTGGAATGTCCTGAATAAGGAACGTCAGGGCAAGTACCTCGGCTCAACTGTCCAGGTTATTCCTCATATCACAAATGAGATAAAGGACTTTGTTTACAGAGTCGGAAATGAAACTGATGCCGATGTTGTTATAACAGAAATCGGCGGAACCATCGGTGATATCGAATCCCAGCCGTTCATTGAGGCTGTCCGCCAGATATCTCTTGAGGTAGGAAAAGAAAATTCCCTTTTCATTCACGTAACACTTGTACCTTTCCTTCGTGGTTCAGATGAGCATAAAACAAAGCCTACACAGCATTCTGTAAAGGAGCTTCAGGGAATGGGAGTGCGCCCTGACATCATAGTCCTCAGATGCGATGAACCACTGGAGCCAAATATATTTAAGAAGATATCCATGTTCTGTAATGTAAAAGAAGACTGCGTTATCGAAAACAGAACTTTGCCGAGTCTATACGAAGCACCACTTATGCTCGAGGATGCAGGACTAGCAAATGCAGTATGCAGAGAGCTTGGTCTTGAGACTTCTGAGCCTGATCTTACAGAGTGGAAGAATCTTGTAAACAGTATTGAAAATATGCATAAGGAAGTTACCATCGGTCTCGTAGGAAAATACATCCAGCTTCACGACGCTTACCTCTCAGTTGCAGAGGCTCTTCGTCATGCCGGCTACGGCTTCGGCGTGGATGTAAAAATTGAGTGGATTGATTCCGAGGAGATAGACCGTTCAAATGTAGATATGAAGCTTCAGCATCTTCAGGGAATAATTGTTCCGGGTGGCTTCGGCGACAGAGGTGTAGAGGGAATGATCCTTGCGGCCCAGTTTGCACGTACACACAAGATTCCTTATTTCGGAATATGCCTCGGAATGCAGATAGCAGTTATTGAGTTTGCACGAAACGTGGCAGGACTTAAGGATGCATGCTCGGGAGAATTCCACGATGCAACCGACACCAAGGTTATCGACTTTATGCCGGGACAGTCTGACAGCGTAGATAAGGGAGGAACACTGAGACTCGGAAGCTATCCTTGTGTGGTAACTAAGTCTACAATACTCGAAGAGTGCTATCTGTCCGAACTGGAAAAAGCTACGGATGGAAGTGTCAGTACAGAAAAGACAGAGGATGGAAAGCTTCTTATTCATGAGAGACATCGTCATAGATACGAAGTAAATAATGATT
>CACYJP010000064.1 GCA_902774725.1 uncultured Lachnospiraceae bacterium | reverse complement strand
GGCTATGATCCATATGTATCAGTAGATGCAGCATGGAACCTTTCAAAGTCTGTAAAGCACATCAAAAATGTAAATGACATCTATGCAAATTGTGATTATATAACAATTCACGTTCCGCTTATGGATGCAACTAAGGGAATGATCAATGAAGAGGCTATCTCACAGATGAAGGATGGCGTAGTTATCCTTAACTATGCTCGTGATGTCCTCGTAGATGAGCCTGCTGTTCTCAAGGCAATTGATGCCGGTAAGGTACATCGTTATGTAACAGACTTCGCTAACCCAACAGTAGTTGGTCACGAAGGCGTTATCTGTACACCACACCTTGGAGCTTCAACAGCTGAGTCAGAAGATAACTGTGCAGTTATGGCTGTTAACGAGATCAGAGACTTTATCGAGAATGGTAACATCGTTAACTCAGTTAACTATCCTAAGTGTGATGCAGGAGTTCCTTCATCAGCAGGACGTATCACAGTATGCCATAAGAACATTCCTAACATGCTTACACAGTTTACAGGTGCTTTTGCCAAGGCTGGAGTAAATGTTCCTGATATGGTAAGCAAGTCGCGTGGTGACTACGCATATACAATACTTGACGTTGATACAGCTGATGCTGCTAACATGGTTAGCGAGCTTGAGGCAATCGATGGAGTTATCAGAGTTAGAGTAGTTAAATAGAGGAAAAAGATATGGAAAAATTAAGAGTTGGAATCCTCGGCGCAACGGGTATGGTTGGTCAGAGATTCATAGATCTTTTGAATAATCATCCATGGTTCGAGGTTGTTACTGTAGCTGCATCCCCACGTAGCGCAGGAAAGAAGTATAGTGAGGCAGTTGAGGGAAGATGGAAGATGGATAATCCTATTCCTGACAGTGTAGCTGACCTTGTTCTTAAAAATGTAAATGAAGTAGAAGAGATAGCTTCAGGCGTTGATTTTGTATTCAGCGCAGTTGATATGTCTAAGGATGAGATAAAGGCTATCGAGGAGGCTTATGCAAAGACTGAGACTCCTGTTGTATCAAACAACAGTGCTCACAGATGGACTCCTGATGTACCTATGGTAGTGCCTGAACTCAATCCTGAACATTTCGAGGTTATCGAAGCTCAGAGAAAGAGACTTGGTACAACAAGAGGCTTTATAGCTGTTAAACCTAACTGTTCTATCCAGTCTTATGCACCTGCACTTTTTGCTCTTAAGGAGTTTGAGCCAAAGGAAGTTGTTGTTTCAACATACCAGGCTATATCAGGTGCCGGTAAGAACTTCAAGGACTGGCCTGAGATGGTTGAGAATATCATTCCATACATCGGTGGTGAAGAAGAGAAGTCTGAAAGAGAACCACTTCGTATCTGGGGTAAGGTTGAGGATGGCGAGATAAAGCTTAATCCTGACGCTCCAAAGATCACTGCACAGTGTATCAGAGTTCCCGTTCTTTACGGACATACAGCAACTGTATTTGTAAACTTCGGAAAGAAGCCTACAAAGGAACAGATAATCGAGAAGTGGGAGAGCTTTAGTGGTGAGCCACAGAAGCTTGATCTTCCTTCAGCTCCAAAGCAGTTCATCCGTTATATGGAAGAGGAGAACAGACCTCAGGTTCAGGCTGATGTTGATTTTGAACACGGAATGGGTGTTTCAATGGGTAGACTCCGTGAGGACTCAATCTTTGATTATAAGTTCGTAGGTCTTTCACATAACACAATCCGTGGTGCTGCCGGTGGTGCTGTGCTTTGTGCAGAGCTGCTTACAGCAAAGGGATATATCAGTAAGAAATAACATTTCGATTTAATTAGGAGGCATTATGGCTAAGAAGAAGCTTATCCTTGTAACATCACCACCTGCGTGTGGTAAAACATTTATAACAAAGAATCTTGCACGTGCGCTTAATAACTGCGTATATCTTGATAAGGATGATCTGATCATTCTTTCAAAGCAGATATATAAGGTGGCAGGTGAACCGTTTGACAGATCATCTCAGTTCTTCCAGGAGAATATCAGGGATGCTGAGTATCTTGCCATTCTCGAGATAGCATTTAATGCGCTCAATTACAATGATACGGTTCTTATTAATGCACCATTTAAATCTGAGATAAGAGATCAGGAGTGGCTCAAGATGATGCGTAAGAAGCTTGCAACAAAGAATGCTGAGCTTTGTATCATTTTCGTTCACACTGATATCGAGGTTGTTCATCAGAGAATGGTAACAAGAAATTCAGAGAGAGATACATGGAAGATTGCACACTGGGATGAGTATGTTGCAACACAGGATTATTCAATCCCTGAGGGTATTCCTGAACTCTTTGTTTTCAAAAATTCAAGTGATGAAGAATTTGATGAGTCTATAGTACAAGCGGTAGATTTCATTAGAAGATAGTTTAATTAAAGTATAATGATAATAAGTTAAGCATCTGGGTTGCTTGCAATCTCAGGTGCTTATCTTGGCTTATGAGTATTCTGCGTACTAAGGTGCGTCGAAGCGGAGGAGGAAACATGTCAAACGTAAAACCATTTGCTGCATATAGACCAAACAAGGCGGTCGTAAGTGAAGTGGCAGCACTTCCATATGATGTATATAAAAGAGCAGAGGCTAAGGAGTTTGTAGAGAATCATCCTAAGAGCTTCCTCAGAATTGATAGACCTGAAACTCAGTTCCCTGATTCTCAGGATATGTATGCTCCTGAGGTTTATGCTAAGGGACGCGAGATGCTTAGATCAGATATGTCAGATGGAACATATATTCATGAGGAAAAAGATGTTTATTATATCTATGAGCTTATAATGGATGGCCGCTCTCAAACAGGTATTGTTGCAACAGTTTCTGTGGATGATTATATAAGCGGAACTATTAAGAAGCATGAGAATACACTTGCAGCAAAGGAGCAGGATCGTATAAATCATATCTATACTCTCGGAGCTCAGACAGGCCCTATCTTCCTTGCTTATAGAGATAGAGCTAAGATCAATGAGGTAGTAAATAAGGTTAAGCAGGGTGATAAGACCTATGGTTTTACTGCTGAAGATGGAATAACTCATAATGTATGGGTTATTGATGATGCTTCTGATATAGCTGTTATCAAGGCTGAGTTTGAGGCTGAGAACAGAATATATATAGCAGACGGACATCACAGAGCTGCATCAGCCGTTAAGGTTGGTCTTAAGAAGAGAGAAGAGAATCCGGGATATACAGGTGAGGAGGACTTCAACTTCTTTATGTCAGTTCTTTTCCCTGAAAGTGAGCTGAAGATACTTCCGTATAACAGAGTTGTTAAGGATACAGCAGGACTTTCAACAGAGGAGTTTATTGCTAAGGTTTCTGAGGTCTGCGAAGTAACTGAGGTTAGTTCTGCATATCAGCCTGAAACAAAGGGAGTATTTGGTTTATTCATAGATGGTAAGTGGTATAAGCTTTCTATCAAGGATGAGCTTAAATCAGATGATCCTGTTGAGGGGCTTGACGTTTCACTTCTCCAGAATCATATCCTTACTCCAATCCTTGGAATCGAAGATCCGAGAACAGATAAGAGGATTGATTTTGTTGGCGGAATCAGAGGTCTCGCAGAGCTGGAGCGTAGATCAAATGCAGATATGAAGCTTGCATTTTCTATGTATCCGACATCAATCAGTGAGCTTTTTGATGTGGCTGATGCCGGACGCCTTATGCCACCTAAGTCTACATGGTTTGAGCCAAAGCTGAGAAGCGGTATTTTCATTCATGAGATATAGTGTTATTATTATGATGTTATATTGATGTTATATGTTAGCAGGAGGAGGGGTATTAGTGAAAAAAGGGTTATCAAAGAGAATTGTTGCTGTATTAATTGCATTTATCTTCGTCATCAGCTTTGTACCTTATAATGGGATAGATAAGGTTGAAGCGGCTGAAAATAAGTTCTATGCCAGTAAGTTAAAGGAACTTGAAGATATTGAAGTGGTAGGTTCTACTGTTCTTGTTATGGATGTTGATAAAGAACTGGGCTATATAGATGTAACAGGTGACCTAACAATTGAAGGTAATAAAAAACTAACTACACAATATTTTATTCAAAGCACAGGTAATCTTACGATAAAATCAGGCGCGGATATCACGGTTAATAATAGTGGATTGACTTCTTATAGAAACATAATTATTGAAAAGGATGCAAATGTTTCCGTGAATTGTACTTCTTCAACAAGATATTGGGCTATCTTGACACATGGTGGAGATATAACAGTTTCAGGAAATCTTATTGTTAATTCCCACGAATCAGGTTTGACTACAGCGAATGATAAGATAGAAGGCGAATATGGAACGATAACAATTAATGGGGGAAGTACAAATATTACATGCGAAGCATATGCACTGGATGGAAATGTAAATATCACCGGAGGAGATATATATGCAGAAGGAGAATTCGCTATTGATGCTGTTGATTTAAATATTTCCGGTGGAAAAGTCACTGCGTATGGACCTGAATTTGCGGCGATTTACTCCGATAAATCAACTAATATTACCGGAGGAGAGATTATAGCAATATCAGGTAAAAATGAGGCTATACTTGGAATGGGTGGATTAACTATAGCTTCAACTGCTCAAATAATTACTCCTAAAAATGGATATGTTGATGTAGCAGGAGCTTATTATGGAAAAGGATTCACCATATACGATTCAAATAATAATTTAGCTCATTTGGTAAAGATAAAGGGAATTAAAGTAGAACCTGAAGATCCGAAGAAGGACGACAACAATAATAATAACCAGAATAATCAAGACAAAAACAATCAAAAGGAAAAGTCCAAGTATTCTAACGAGTGGGTAGATGGAAAGTGGTACAATGCAGACGGAACTCAGGATTACGATGCTACACTAAGCTGGAAGAGTAATGCGACAGGTTGGTGGGTTGAGGATGATAAAGGCTGGTATCCGGTATCAAGCTGGCAGAAGATAGATGGTATCTGGTATTACTTTAATTCTTCAGGCTATATGGCAGCGAATGAATATGTGGACGGTTATTGGCTGAACAGCGATGGTTCCTGCTCTGATAAGTATTTCCTCACCTGGAAGAGTAATGCGACAGGCTGGTGGGTAGAAGATAAGTCCGGATGGTGGCCATCATCTGAGTGGCTTAAGATTGATGGATGTTGGTATTACTTCGATGCATCAGGATATATGGTGACTAATCAGTATATTGATGGTTACTGGATTGGAGCTGACGGGGTATGTAATTAGTTAAAGGCTTAGGAGTCAGTAGGGCGATGCTCTGCTGACTCTTTTTTGCTTGCACGATTATACCTTTTTGAGTATACTATAGGTTAGGTTTTTATTGGATTTTAAAGGAACGAGGATAGTTTTATGACTAGAAGAAAAGCAGTATTTGCAATTAACTGGATGGAAGTCGAGGCTTTGACGAAAGCAAAGCATGATAATCCTCACCATATACTTGGAATACATGAGTGTATTGATGATGTTTTTGTAAATGTTTATCTTCCTGATGCGAAGGTAGTTAAAATAACAGATATAACTGAAGGCAAGACATATTCTCTCACATCTGAGAGATATGACGGTTTCTTTTCTATACGACTTAAGAATAAGTCTGAATTCGAATACAGGGTTAAGGCGAAGTTCCTCGATGGACATGAGGAATCCTTTATCGACCCTTATACATTTGATCCTGTTATCGATCCTATCGATATCAGCGAGTTTAACGAAGGACTCCATTATTCTATATATGAGAAGCTCGGTTCACATCCGATGGAGGTGGATGGTGTTCTTGGTACGCTGTTTGCGGTATGGGCACCAAATGCAGAGCGTGTTTCTGTGGTTGGTAACTTCAATAACTGGGATGGACGCCGCTACCAGATGAGAAAGCTCGATTATTCTGGTATATTTGAGCTCTTTATCCCTGGTGATTTTGAGGATGAGATCTATAAGTATGAGATACTTGCAAAGTCCGGTAAGGTCTTCATGAAGAGTGATCCTTATGCGTTCCTTTCTGAAGTTAGACCTGCTAATGCCTCCAGAGTTACTAAGCTTGACTACAAGTGGAAGGACTCAGAGTGGATGGCAGCAAGAGACAAGAAGAGTCTTGTGAGCTCACCTATGAATGTTTATGAGGTTCATCTTGGTTCCTGGAAGCGTCCGGATGATGGAAGAGAGTTCCTGAATTATAAGGAAATAGCAAGAGCGCTTGCTAAGTATATGAAGGATATGGGTTATACTCACGTAGAGCTCATGCCTGTTATGGAGCATCCTTATGATCCGTCATGGGGATATCAGGTGACAGGATATTATGCACCTACCTCCAGATATGGAAAGCCGACTGACTTTATGTATTTCGTTGACTACATGCATGAGCAGGGGCTGGGTGTAATTATTGACTGGGTGCCGGCACATTTCCCTAAGGATGAGCATGGACTCGGTAGATTTGATGGTACACCTCTTTATGAAAATGCAGATCCTCTCAGAGGAGAGCATCCTCATTGGGGTACATATATATTTGACTACGGACGCAACGAGGTTCGTAACTTCCTTATCGCCAATGCTCTTTACTGGGCTGACAAGTACCATGTCGATGGAATAAGAATGGATGCTGTTGCATCGATGCTTTACCTTGATTATGGCAGACAAGGCGGTGAATGGAGAGCCAACAAGTTTGGTGGAAATGAGAATCTTGAGGCGGTTGAGTTTATAAAAGAGCTTAACACCAAGATGAAGGAGAAGTTCCCTCAGGTAATGATGATCGCAGAGGAGTCTACTGCATGGCCGATGATCACACATTCAATCGAAGAGGGCGGACTCGGATTTGACTTTAAGTGGAACATGGGCTGGATGAATGATTTCCTTAAGTACATCAGCCTCGATCCTCTTTACAGAAAGTATCACCATAATGAGCTTACGTTCAGTATGGTATATGCATATAGTGAAAACTTTATCCTTGTGCTTTCACATGATGAGGTTGTTCATGAGAAATGTTCTATGATCGAGAAGATGCCTGGCGGATATGAGGATAAGTTTTCTAACTTAAGAACTGCTTATGGTTATATGGCTACTCATCCAGGTAAGAAGCTTCTGTTCATGGGACAGGAATTTGCTCAGATGAAGGAGTTCAGTGAGTCATCAGAGCTTGACTGGTCACTGTTTGAATTCGATGCTCATAACTGTATCAGGGATTATGTAAGAGAGTTAAATAAGCTCTATAAGAGCGAGCCTGCTCTTTATGAAAAGGATGCTGATCCGGATGGCTTTGCCTGGATCAATCCGAATGATGCTAATCGTTCGCTTCTTTCCTTTGAAAGAAGAGGAAATAAGGAAGAGGATACACTTGTTATCATCTGTAACTTCACTCCTGTGGATCAGAAGAATTATAAGCTTGCTGTTCCTAGTGCAGGAAAGTGGAAGGAAATATTCTCAAGTGATCTTCCGAAATTCGGTGGTGAAGGCCATAACAACAAGGTAGTGAAGGAGTCAAAGGCCGGAAAGGTTGATGACAGAGAAAATTATATATCTGTTACAGTGCCTGCACTTTCGATTTCCGTATTCAAGAAGAAGGGCGAGAAGGCAATCGAAAAGAAGACTAATGCAGCGATTGAGAAGAAGTCAGCAAAAGCGATTGAGAAGAATTCTGTAAAAGCTATTGAGAAGAAGACAGATACGAAAGCAATCGAAAAGAAGGCTGATCCGAAAGCAATCGAAAAGAAGGCTGATCCGATAGCAATTGAGAAGAAAGCAGATCCGATTGCGATTGAGAAGAAAGCAGATCCGATAGCAATTGAAAAGAAAGCGGATGTGAAAACAACAAAAAAGAAACCGGCTGCAAAGAAAACAACCAGAAAGAAACCGGCCGGAAAGAAACCTGCTGAAAAAAAGGTTGAGAAATAAATAGAATAAGAAGCTACAGGGGGACGGTTTTTTTGCCGTCCCTCTTGACAAGTTTGCTACAATATTATTTAGGTGATTTAAATAAAATTCGTTCAAAGAGGAGGAAAAAGAGATGACGAAAATAGATATTATTTCAGGTTTTCTCGGAGCCGGAAAAACAACACTTATCAAGAAGCTGATCAGTGAAGCATTTAAGGATGAACAGCTTGTTCTTATTGAAAATGAGTTTGGTGAGATAGGTATCGACGGTGGCTTTCTGAAGGAGGCCGGAGTTAACATCACTGAGATGAATTCAGGTTGTATCTGCTGCTCACTTGTCGGAGATTTTGGTGAGGCTCTTAAGCAGGTTGTAAGTGATTATCATCCTGACAGAGGTATCATTGAGCCTTCAGGTGTAGGTAAGCTTTCTGATGTAATAAAGGCAGTTCAGAATGCATCAGAGCATGTAGAGATAGAGCTTAACAGTGCAACAACAGTAGTTGATGTAACAAAAGCAAAGATGTATATAAAGAACTTCGGTGAGTTCTTTATCAATCAGATAGAGGCTTGTGGAACAGTTGTGCTGAGCCGTTCCCAGAATGCTACAGAAGAGAAGATAGTAAAAGCTGTAGATATGATCAAGGAGCATAATGCTGATGCGAGAATTATCACAACTCCTTGGGATGATATAACAGGTGAGATAATTCTTGATGCTATGGAGCATTCTTCATCCATAGAGGATATAATGAAGAACTTTAAGCTTACTCACGAAGACGAGGAAGAGCATGAGCATCACCATCATCATCATGACCACGATCATGATGGGCATCATCACCACGACCATGATGAGGATCATGAGTGCTGTCATCACCACGATAACGACGAGGATCATGAGTGCTGTCACCATCACGATCATGACGAGCATGAGCATCATCACCATGATCATGATCACCATCATGAGCATCACTATGATGAGAACGGTGTCTGCAGCTGTGGCCATCATCATCACCATCACGATGCTGATGAGATATTTACAAGCTGGGGTAAAGAAACAGCTCACAAGTATAGTGCAGATGAGCTGAAGGCTATCCTTGATAAGCTTGCAGTAGAGGAAGATAACGAATATGGAATCATCCTCAGAGCAAAGGGTATCGTGCCTGACAAGGACGGAAAATGGCAGGAGTTCGATCTTGTACCCGGTGAGTATGAGATAAGAGAAGGTTCCCCTGATTACACAGGAAAGCTTTGCGTTATCGGTAGCGAGCTTAAAGAGGACAAGATAGCAGAACTGTTTAATCTGTAAGAAAGGAAACAGATATGTTTAATAAAGAACCAAAGGAAATCCCGGTTTATGTATTTATGGGATTCCTCGGAAGTGGAAAGACTACATTTGCAGTTGATACTCTGGTCAGACAGGGCTTTACAGAGAGTAAGCCAACGCTTCTTCTTATGTGCGAGGATGGAGAGGAAGAGTATGATATAAAGGCTCTCGAAGAAGAGAATATTCACCTTGAAGAGATCGATGAAAGCACACTTACTTCAGAGAAGCTGATCGAGCTTGGCAAGAAGTATAATCCTGAAAATGTAATCATCGAATATAATGGTATGTGGGAGCTGGATAAGCTCTTCCAGATAAGAGTTCCAAAGGGCTGGACAGTTGTTCAGGTTATATCCTTTGTGGATGCTACAACCTTCGATGTCTATGTTAATAACATGAAGAAGATAATGATGGATCAGCTGAGAAATGCAGATATGATCATATTCAATCGCTGTAACGAGAATACTAAGACTGCTGAGTACAGAAGAAGTATACGTGCAGTAAACAGAAGAGCACAGGTTATCTTCGAGGATATGGATGGTAAACCTATTCAGAATAATGACGAGGTTGTACTTCCTTATGATCTTGATAAGGATACGATCGAGCTTGGAGAAGAGGATTTTGGACTGTTCTATATAGATGCGGCAGAAGCTCCGGATAAGTATGTCGGAAAGAAGATAAAGTTCAAAGCACAGGCTCACAGACCTTCAAACTATGGTGACGATGCTTTCGTTCCGGGAAGATTTGCTATGACCTGTTGTGCTGATGATATCGCATTTATAGGCTTCAAGGCTTACTATAGCGGCGCAAAGACACTTCAGGATAGAGACTGGATAATAGTTGAAGGAACTATTGATAAAGAGTATTATCCTGAATTCCAGGGTGAGGGACCTGTTATACGTGTTGACAGCGTATCCAAAACCGGTCCTGCGGCAGATGATCTGGTTTACTTTAATTATTAAGATTATTTATAGGATTTTTTGACATTTTCGTATTGACTATTACATACTATTGTTCTACACTTACCACACACGCACTTAATGACGGAAAGAGGTATTCATGTATAGTAAAGTGCTGAGTGGTGTAGCCCTCGGTATTGACGGAATGCTTATTTCTGTTGAAACAGATATAAGCGCCGGTCTGCCCGGGCTGAGTCTGGTCGGTTATCTTGCGTCTTCTGTTAAGGAAGCAGGAGAACGAGTAAGAGCCGCAATGAAAAACATAGGTTATTTTCTTCCTTCCATGAAGATAACCGTCAATTTGTCCCCTGCGGATGTTCGAAAGGATGGCACGAATTATGATCTGGCCATTGCAATCGGCATTCTCCTTTCTATGGGGATAATCCCCGAAAGTGATGTATTAAATAAACAGATAAGCGAAACCGTATTTTTAGGCGAGCTGGGACTTGATGGAAGCATTAACCGTATAAGCGGTGTGCTGCCTATAGTTGATTATGCTAAAAAACAAGGTATAAAGAGAGTTGTTTTGCCTAAGGGAAATGCATCTGAGTCCTCATATGTAAAAGGTATAGATATTATCCCGATAGATAATCTAAAAGAACTGATTGAAAGCTTGTCCGGTGGATACTGGCCTGATATCTATACTCCTGATAGAAATGAGGAATTATCAGCTGTTAATTGGGATAATTACCCTGACCTGGCTGACGTAAAGGGTCAGGAGTTTATGAAGCGTGGACTTGTCATAGCTGTTGCGGGCTTTCACAACATGATGATGACCGGAGCGGCCGGCTCTGGAAAGTCCATGATAGCCAAGTGTATTCCAGGTATTATGCCTGAGATGTCCTATGCAGAACAAATGGAATTGACCAAGATATACAGCGTTGCGAAGCTCCTTAGCTCAGAGGATGAGCTCATGAAAAGACGTCCCTTCAGAAGTCCGGGTCAGAGTATAACAGAGATAGCGCTCTGTGGCGGTGGTGTAGATTCAAAGCCCGGAGAGATAAGTCTTGCAAATAACGGAGTTCTTTTCCTGGATGAATTTCCTGAATTCAAGAGAAATGTAATAGAGTCTCTTAGGCAGCCTATGGAGGATAGACAGATTACCGTATCCAGACTAAAGGGTTCTTATACATATCCGGCGAAGTTTATGCTTGTATCTGCCAGGAATAACTGTCCATGTGGATTTTATCCTGACAGGAGGAAATGCAGATGTACATCCGGTGAGATATATAGGTATCAGAATAGGATAAGCCATCCAATCATGGACAGAATAGATATAAGGATTGAAGTCAGACCGGTTGAAATGGATGATTTACTTTCAGCGGGACAGGGAATGTCCAGTGAACAGGCGAGAGCCCTTATTTGTAGAGCCAGAAAAAGGCAGGAGAAGAGGTACATAAATGAAAGCTTTAATTATAATGCTGAAATACCACAGAATAAAATAAGTGAATATATAGTGCTTGACTCAGGAATGAAAGAAAGGCTAAGAGAGATATTTGAGACAAGTTCTATGAGTGCGAGAAGCTACTATAAGATGCTTCGAATGATGAGGACCATCGCAGATATAGATGACAGGGAAGAAATTATATATAGCGATATAGAAGAGGCACTTTT
>CACYJP010000063.1 GCA_902774725.1 uncultured Lachnospiraceae bacterium | reverse complement strand
GGAACCTATGAGCTTTACAAGGATGATCCGAGTGCCCAGTATAATTTCTGCAGACTTGGAAATTCATCATTGGAGGTTGTAGAAAATAATGATTAATATAGTTTTGCTGGAGCCGGAGATACCATACAATACCGGAAATATAGGAAGGACCTGTGTGACTACAGGCTCCAGACTTCACTTAATAAGACCGTATGGATTTCAGATAAATGATAAGATGCTGAAAAGAGCAGGCCTTGATTACTGGCATAAGGTAGACGTTACCGAGCATGACAGTATAGAGGCCTTTTATCAGTATGTAGAAGATAATAGTCCGCATGAGGATTCTTCTGGTGTATCAAAGCCTCGTATTTTTTATGCTACTACTAAAGGACGACATAGATATACAGATGTTGAGTACCATGATAATGATTACATCATTTTCGGGCGAGAGAGTGCAGGGATTCCTGAGGATATTCTGATAAAGCATCCTGATGAATGTATAAGAATTCCTATGTACCCGGAGGAGCGTTCGCTCAATCTTTCTAACAGCGCTGCAGTAATACTTTATGAAGCTTTGAGGCAGCTTGATTTTCCGGGGCTTGAGACAGAAGGACAGCTTCATGGAGAGGTAAAGTGGTAAGTTTCTTTTTTTGAGTAATTATGGCTGATGTGTTATCATAGATAAGTGTTATGATAAAAGCTTTGTTAACAGCTATGATAACAGCTATGAAAAAAGATTGGCATAATTATAAAAATACAGATTGGGGATAAAAATGAAAAGAATAATAGGGGTTCATTATTGGGAAAAGAAGATACATCTTTGCTGGGCTGAGGAGGAGTCTATAAGTACGGCTTCCTTCAATCTGCCACAGGAGCTGAGGAAGGATGATCTGCTTAAGCAGGAGTTTCTGCTTGAAGGACTTTTTAAGGCTATAAGACAGTACCTCTCAGAGAAGCTTTCTATAAATGATTTCGGACTTGTCATATGTGTTCCTGATGACTTCGGTGTTTCCGATATAAAGACTCTCTGCGCTGCAGGACTAAAGAGTGAAACAGAGGTGGTTGATACAATTCCGGAAACTATGGCATATGCAGTCTATGTTTATGGCGAGTATGATTTCGATGGACGTATGCTTTCGACTGTTATCGGAGAGAACAGGATAGGAATTGCCGAGTACGAATTCAGTGATAAGGGTGTTGAAAAGATCGCGACCTATGTTGCAGGAGCGTGGAATGGAGTTTCCTTTGCACGGGCTCCATATATAAACAGCTATAGCAACAGGCTTTTTGATGCGACTCCGGCGGGAATCATATTTACAGCGGGAAGCATGAACGGCTGTATGACATTTGAACAGTCCTTTAAGAAGTACGTTAAGGAGTCTGAGACCTTCGTGCACCGCAATATGGAAATGAAGATGATGGATGGTCATTCTATAGTTGAGGGACTTGGCTATATGTGCGGAAAGCTCGAGGAAAGAGATGCATTTATGGGACTTGGAATCATGAATGGACTTTCGCCTTATGAATTCTTTATTCAGATAAATGATGACATCTATGAATTCCTTGAGAGCGAGATGAAATTCCCGAAGACTGCAGGAATGGAGCTGAGGAGACTTCCTGAATCCGGACAGGGTGCTGAGAGATTTACTCTCCTTGAGAAGAAGGGGAAGGAATTTGTAAAAATAGGTGCGGTAAATGTGCCTGACAGCAATCTGAGTGATTATTACAAGAAGGCTGTTTGGATCGGAACACATGTCGATGATAAAAGAGAATTCTCGCTTATCGTTCAGAATATTGAAACGGACTCTTATATAGAGGTTCCTTTCGAGGCTGATGCAGCAGAGAGCTCGTCAGAAAAGACCGAGGATGTTCCGGGATTTATCGAGAAGATACTTCCGATAATTGATAACCTTGAATATGCTTCAAAGTTTGCAAAGGATCAGGACAATCCATATACACAGGGAATAATCCAGAGCTACACGCAGGCGATTGAGATACTTGAGAAAAACGGTGTGACTGTGATAAGTGGTGAAGGAGAGCCATTTGACTTTAATCTTCAGAATGCAGTTGCACATGTTGCAGACGTTGATCTACCGGAGAATACAGTAAAGCAGGTTATGCAGACCGGCTATATGTATAAGGGGAAGGTTATCAGAACTGCTTCTGTAATTGTTGCAAATTAAATTGATATAATTATAACTATTCAGGTCATGCAATCGCCGAACCCGTTTTTCTACGAAAAACTCCTGTTCGGCGATGATGAGGCTCTGCCTCATATAGAAATGACGTATCATGATCGCCTTTGAAAGCTAGCTTTCACGGCGATATGATACGTCATTTCTGCATGACCTGAATAAAACAAAAAGACTATGCATATATATCAACCCGTCCCCACAGATAAAGCATAGTCTTTTTTAATATATCATTTTTAATTATATCTTTTATAGATATCCCATCGGATCTACATAGGAACCACCAACTGTTACAGCAAAGTGAAGATGTGGTCCTGTTGAAACACCGGTGCTGCCGGCATAACCTATGGTTGTTCCTGCAGTTACGTTGGCACCCGGACCAACGGCAAAGCCTGACATGTGCATGTACAGTGTTGAAATTCCGTTTCCGTGGTCAATGATTACAGTATTTCCGCCACCACCGAAGTAGCCTGTGAAGGATACAACTCCATCTGCTGCAGCTACGATAGGAGCACCGGATGCACATCCGATATCAATTCCCTTGTGATAGGTTGAAGCTCCTGCTGTTGGAGCAACTCTTGGTCCAAATCCACAGGATATAGAACCGGATGAAGGCATCGGCCATCTGAATGCACCACCTGAATAGGAATTCATTGGTGTGTAATTAACCGGAGCCTGCTGTGCGTTTCCTGGGCTTGCGTTTGCTGCCTGCTGTGCCTGTTGCTGTGCTGCTGCTTTAGCGGCTGCCTCTGCTGCGGCACGTCTTGCGGCTGCTTCTGCGAGGATATTAGCAATAGCTGCTTCCTGTTCGGCCTCGATAGCTTCGAGCTGTTCTATACTGTATTCAGTCTCTGATATCTGATTATTGAAATCACTCAGAGCCTGCTGTTTACCATCCTGCATAACCTGCAAAGCCTGCTGCTCGCCCTCAGCCTGAACTGTGAGGTCTTCGATCTCATCCATGTTTTCCTGAATTGCGACCTTGCATTCGCCTATCTGTTCCTCTATTACAATCAGTTCGTTAAGCTCCTTCTGATCATAAGAAGAAACATTTGAAACATATTCTGACTGATTCATTACATTGGAATAATCCTTAATGCTTACTACGGCCTGTATGTAGCTCGCGTCGCCGTTCTCATAAGCGAACTGGATTCTTTCCTTCATATCCTCGTACTGGCGGCTCTCTGCGATGTAAGCATTCTGAAGATTGGTTTCGTTTACAGCTTCCTTTGCTCTGAGAGCATTCATCTTTTCGTTCAGTACCTTTATTTTTTCTTCATAATCACATATCTCTCTGTCGAGCTCAGCGATTATTTCAAGAGTATCTTCCTTATCCTTCTTAAGGGATGCCAGCTTCTGCTCAGCGTCCTTCTTCTTCTGAGTAGCTTCGTCTTTTTTTGCCTTAGCATCTGAAAGCTCATCGGCAAAAACGACATTGCTGTTATCCGGATATAAGCAATTACAAGAAGTCGCAAGCATAGCTGCGACCATAATTGAACTTATTACTTTTTTGATTCCGTGTTTTTTCATATTTCTATTCTTTCCACAGGTTTCCATAAATAAAAAGTTATGTATACCAATCAGCATTATACAACCTTACTTTATTTAATGCAACCCGAAATTTTTAATTATAGTTTGTAATTTGAGTCAACCTTAAACTTAGCTACTGGGTTATCTCATTTATATGAAGATAGGCTGCTCGCGAACAGCTGATCAGCATGTCCCTCATATTTGAGGTGACGAACTTAGGGGTTTCTTCCATTCCCTTTAGAACCCATTCTATAACTGTACCGCAGATACCATAGGCAAAGAACCTGGCGATGTAGTTACGCTCAGCGTCATTTACCTTGCCCTTTTCATCCAGCTTATCTATGGCCTGCTCAAAAAGCGTCTGAGCCTGACCTAAAAGATAGGTCTGGATATAGTTTTCAGTATGGCTGATAGTATTTATATAGAAGTATTTGTCGCTGGTCATTATAGTCAGGACATCTTCCATCTTCTCCGGCCAGTTATCAAAATCAACCTCGGCCATAGGCTTTTCCAAAAGATCGTTTTCATATATCCATTCCAGAAGCTTGAACTTGTCTTCGAAATGATAATAAAAGGTCTGGCGGTTTATCCCGCAATTTTCGGTTATGTCCTTGACAGATATTTTATCAAATGTTTTACTGCGCGTTAGCTCCTTTAGACTATCAGCAATCGCTCTTTTAGTTATAAGTGATTCAGACATATACGGACCCCCTGAAATTATTTGTGACACTTAAGTTATGATACCATAAAATCATAATAAAATAAACGAAATATAGAATTTGTGATGATGAGAAAAAGACGTTTATTGTGAAAAGGATGATATATCAAAAGCTCAGAAGAAACTTACTGATGCGGGTTTCCGGTCTGTACTTTTTTGTTTTCAAAATCCAGGCTATAGTGTTATAATAGGTTTTACGTTAAAAGAAATGGAGCAATCCATAAGTCATATAAAGAAGTTTAGTGGAGGAATCAATATGACTACAGTCATACCGGCATTGTTGTTTATTTTTATTATATTTTTCGGATTTATTTTTATCTTCTTTACTGTTAAGGTAGATAAGCTGGATGAGGATGCGAGAAATAAGAGTTCAGAAATAGATGGAAATCTTTGGGATAGAGCATTTCAGCTGACAAAGCTGGTAGATGTCCTTAATGAAAAAGGAATAGAGCATGATATCGAAGCACCGAATATCAATGCATATGGTCTTGGAATGTCAACTCTTCTTCAGTCTACAAGCTCTGAAGAGCTCGATAATAAAGAGAGACAGCTTAGAAAGGTTATGAAGAAGCATCCTGAACTGGAAAGTGATGAAACCTTCAAGGTTCATTGGGACAAGTTCCAAACCGCGCGTTCAGAACTGATGAAGTCATCGCTTGCTTATAATAAGAGTGTTAATGCTTATAGTAACGGAATCTCTACATTTCCTTCAAACGCTATAGCATCATTCCATAAGAAAAAGGGAAAGATGACATTTGCATATATATTCACTGATCTGAATTATGAAAAAAAGGATAGTGAGTAAGGCGAGAAGGAAAGCCGATAAAACCAGATTGATATTAATTATAGAATAAGAATAATAAATCAGAACAATAAATAAGAATAATAATCGTGATGATTTTTTAGACATTTTTCGAAATGTGTCTAAAAGTTCGTCACGATTTTTATTTTGTCTAATTACAAATCCTTTGTTTGGGACTATTCTATGAGCGATGGGAAAATATAATAGGAGGGATGAAAAGTGAAGTTAGGAAAAAAGATAGTTGCACTCAGGGTTCCAATCCTTATTCTGGCTTTAGTGCTTCTGATACCTGCGGCGATCGGCTATCTAAACACAAGAACAAACTATGATATTCTTACTTACCTGCCAAAGGATATCGAGACGATGAAGGGACAGGATATACTGGCCGAGGATTTCGGAACCGGAGCCTTTTCAATGGTCGTTATCGAAGGTATGGCAGATAAGGACATAGTAAAAATGGCCGATGACATCGAGGAAGTGGATCATGTTGTAAGAGTAGTAAGCTATGCTTCTGCTACTAAGGGACTTGTTCCGATAGACATACTTCCGGATGAGATAAGAGATGCAGTAAAAAGCGGTGACTCACAGCTTATGGCAATCTTCTATGACACTACTATTTCAGCGGATGAGACACTGAAGGCTGTAGAGGATGTAAGAAAGGTTGCAGGCGACAATGTATATGTTGGAGGAATGTCTGCACTGGTTATCGATACAAAGAACCTTAGTGATATAGAGGTTCCGATATATGTTGCGATAGCAGTTGCGCTTTGCCTGCTTGTACTGATGGTTAGTATGGATTCTTTCCTGATTCCGATACTGTTTCTGCTTAGTATAGGCTTTGCAATCATATACAATATGGGCTCAAATGTTTTCATGGGCCAGATATCATATGTAACAAAGGCTCTTGCGGCAGTGCTTCAGCTGGCAGTTACTATGGACTACTCAATCTTCCTGTGGCATAGCTACTGCGAAGAGAAGGCTCTCCCGGGAATGGATAAGCATGATGCTATGGCAATAGCGATAGAGAAAACATTTTCTTCTGTTGTAGGTAGTTCGATTACAACAGTTGCAGGCTTCGTAGCACTCTGCTTTATGAGCTTTACACTTGGACTTGATATGGGAATTGTTATGGCGAAGGGAGTTGTGATCGGAGTTATCTGCTGTGTAACAGTACTTCCTTCAATGATAATGATCCTCGATAAGGCTATAGAGAAGACATCACATAGACCGATTGTTCCTGATTTTTCAAGGATCAGCAAATGGGTTGTGAAACATTTTTATATAGGACTGATCCTGTTTGCGATTCTTATAATACCGGCTTATTACGGACAATCACATAATGATGTTTATTATAATCTCGACAGCTCGCTTCCAAAGGATCTGAAGAGTATTCAGGCAAATGAAAAGCTGGAACAGGAGTTCAATATGAACTCAACTCATATGATACTTCTTGATTCAAACTTGAAGGATAAGGATGTAAGAAGTCTTATCAAGGAAATAAACGACGTAAAGGGTGTTAAGGCGACACTTGGTCTTCAGTCTCTGGTTGGTGCAGGTATGCCAAAGGAAATGATACCTGAGAAGATAAGAGATATTGTTGATGATGGCGAATATCAGCTGATGTTTATTATGTCAGAATATAAGATCGCAACTGATGAGGTAAACGAGCAGTGCGATAAGATAAATGAAATAATTGATAAATATGATGAAAAGGGAATGCTGATCGGCGAGGCCCCTTGTACACTTGATCTGATCAAAACAACCGACCGTGACTTTGCGATTGTAAATATCGTATCTATCGTGCTTGTAGGACTGATAATCATATTTGTATTCAGATCACTTTCACTACCGGTTTTACTTGTTTCAGTTATTGAATTTGCGATATTTATCAACATGGCAATACCTCATTATACCGGTGTGGTTCTGCCGTTTATCGCTTCGATCGTTATAGGAACTATTCAGCTCGGTTCGACCGTTGACTATGCAATACTGATGACAAATAAGTATATGGTAGCAAGGTCGTCAGGAATGGATAAGAATGAAGCAGTAACAACTGCACTTAGTGGTTCGATAAACTCGATTTTCGTAAGTGCGCTTTCATTCTTTGCGGCCACGATCGGTGTTGCTATTTATTCAAAGATAGATATGATCAGTGCGCTTTGCATGCTGATGTCAAGAGGTGCGATAGTCAGTATGTTTGTAGTTGTCCTTCTGCTTCCGGCAGTACTCAAGGTATTTGATGGTCTCATCATTCATACCACTGCAGGCTTCAAGGAAGTTAAGAAAGAGAAGAAGGATGAAACAATGGTTAATCATATAAACAGAATGACAACCTAGTGAGGATGTATAAACTTAACTCGATTAATAAGGAGTGATTGTATAATGAAGAAATTACAGAAGGGAAATATGAAGAAAATAGTCGCCGGACTTATGTGCCTTGCAATGATGGGAAGCCTTGCAGGCTGTGGCGGTGATGATAAGAAAGCAGAGGCAGCTGATGAGATGGCAATGGCCTCAAATGATGAACAGGAAATAACAGATGTATTAAAGAATTCTCTGGGAGTTGGTTCTGAAACTGATGCGGATAAGGAAGAGACTGTATATGTTATAGCAGATGCGAATGGATCAGCGAAGGAAACAATAGTTAATGAGTGGCTTAAGAATCCTAATAAGGAGAAAGAGATAAAGGATGTCAGCGAACTGACTGATATTGAAAATGTAAACGGCGATGAGACATTTGAACAGGATGGAAAGAAGCTGACATGGAAGGCTGACGGTGGCGAGATATATTATCAGGGAAAAACTGATAAGGCTGCACCTGTTTCTGTAAAGGTTACTTATTATCTGGATGACAAGGAAGTGACTCCTGAAGAACTTGCAGGAAAAAGCGGACACGTAAAGATAAGATATGAATACATAAATGAGTCAAAGGATGACGGCGTTTATACTCCGTTTTTGATGGCAACAGGATTGATGCTTGATATAGACAAGTTCTCCCAGGTTGAGGGAACTCATGCCAAGGTTATTTCAGATGGAAGCAGATATATAGTTGTCGGCTATGGAATGCCGGGTATGACTGAGAGTCTTAAGCTCGATGAAAAGGATATAGAGCTTCCTGATTATTTCGAGGTTGAGGCTGATACAACTGATTGTCAGATCGGAATGACAATAACTGTAGCAAGCGTTGAGTCACTTGGAAGTGACGAGGATATAGATGTAACTGATGTTGAGAAAGAGGTAAATGATCTCGCCGGCGAATATAATAATGGAATGAAGAAGCTGACAAAGGGTATCTCTGAATACACTGGTGGTGTTGAGCAGGTATCGGATGGAGCAGCAAAGCTTCAAAGCGGAGCAGAGACTCTTTATAATGGAGCCGGAACCTTAAATAGTGGAGTTGCAACCGCTGCAGAGGGTGCAGATAGTCTTGCATCAGGTGCACAGCAGTTAAATGATGGTGCCAAGAAGCTCAGTGCAGGTACAGGAAGTGCATATAACGGAGCTAAGCAGGTATCAGATGGAGCAGCAGAGCTTAATAATCAGGTTCAGGCAGTCAACCTTCCGGATGTAAGCCAGATGGGCAGTGGTGAGGTTGATGAAGAAACAAAGGCTGCTATAAAGGCAGCGGCTGAGAAGAATCTCGGCGGAACAGATACAGCTCAGTATGTTGGTGGAGCATTATCAGGTGCTATATCAAAGGCAGTAAGCAATTCTGTTAATTCAGGCACAGTAGGACAGGTCGTAGCATATCAGACAAGCGGTGAGACTGCAGTTCAGACAGCAGCACAGACAGCAGCACAGGGACAGGCTTCAGCAGCACAGGCAGCTGCTCAGTCAGAGGCCCAGAAGGCGGGAGCTGATTATGTCACAACAGCACAGGCTACAGCAGTATCAATTGCAAAGTCAATATATGGTGATACATTTGATCAAAACGACCCTGATCAGCAGGCTGTAATAGCTGAGATAACTCAGTCTATCGCAGGGGCATATGGAACAGGCTACGGAACAGGCTATGGAACAGCCTACTGTACAGGCTATGGAAAGGGTTATGCAGCAGAGTATGTTCAGTACCTCACAGAGTTCAGTGCATTTTCAAATGAGCTTACTAATCAGTTTAGCGGACAGGAATTTAACGGAACAGTTTCAAATACAGTAACAAATGTAGCAAATGCATATGCATCAGCAGGTGCCCAGGTTACACTCGGCAAGGTTGGCGAGCAGATAAAAGGCTTCGCAACAAAGCTTGATGCACTCAAGGCCGGAACAAAGCAGCTGGCTGATGGATCCTCAACTCTGACAAATGGACTTAAGGATCTGGATAACGGTGCAACAACACTTGCAAATGGTACAAATTCACTTGTGACAGGTGCTAATCAGCTGGATACAGGACTTGATCAGCTAAAGAGCGGAACTAATACTCTTTACAGCGGAACCAAAACACTTAAGGACGGAACAGTTACTCTTAAGTCAGGAACAGACAAGCTTGTAAGCAATAATGCAGCTCTTAATGATGGTGCTGAGGAGCTGAGTAGTGCTACAGACAAGATAGTTGATAAGCTTCATGAGACAGAGGATGGAGTAAATGAATTTGTTGATAATGTAAACAAGGTTAAGGCAGCCGGAAAGAACTACCAGAGCTTCGCCGGAGTATCAGGCAATATGACCGGCAGAACCAAGTTCATAATTAAGGTTGATGCAGTTGAAGGAAGCACTAATCCTTAAAGGATTTACTTCATTATACATTCCCATTTAAAGCCTGCAGAGTGAAAGCTCTGCAGGCTTTATCTAAGTGGGGGTTCAATCTCCAACTGACATAAACGCTCCGCGAAACCGCGTTTTGAATAGATGGAAATGGTGTGGTATAATAACAAGATAGTGTAAAAAAAGAAAAAAGGGGTGACACTTTTGAAGAAACTATATCAGAATAGAGAGCTTTCATGGCTCAGATTTAATGAGAGGGTACTTGAGGAAGCAGAGGATGAGAGAAATCCACTTTGCGAGAGACTTACATTTATGTCGATATATCAGACGAACCTGGATGAATTCTTTATGGTTCGTGTTGGTTCACTTCATGACCAGATGCTTCTGGAGGATGATCCAAAGGAAAACAAGACCAACATGACTGCTTCTGAGCAGCTGGAGGCCATAAGAGACCGTGTTCGTGAGCTTGGAATAAGAAAGGATGAATCTTATCACAAGCTTATGAAGGAAGTAGAAAAGAAGGGAATAAAGCTGGTTGGTTTTTCTGATGTAACAGAGGAAGAAGGAGAGTATCTTCATGATTTTTTTGCAAGAGATATGCTTCCACTGCTTTCTCCATATACGATAAGTAAGAAGAGACCATTTCCGTTTATAAAGAATCAGGAGATATGTGCAGTTGCTGTTCTTAAGAACAAGTCCGGAAAGAGCAGATTCGGTATAGTTCCTTGCAGTAATGGTATGTTTTCAAGGCTTATAGAGCTTCCGGGTAAGTCCGGCAAATATATGCTGGCTGAAGAGCTGATATTACATTTCCTTACAGAGGTTTTTTCGGGATTTACTATTACCTGCAAGTCTCTTGTCAGAGTTACAAGAAATGCAGATATCGATGCAGATAAGGTATACGACGAAGAGCTGAACTATAGAGACCATATGGAAGAGGTCATAAAGCTTCGTAGAAAGCTCGAGCCTGTTCGTTTGGAATATACCAGAGATGTTGATAAAAAGATAATCAAGAGCATCGCGAATTTCTTCAAGATAGATAAGGAAATGATATTCCTTACAAGCGCACCACTTGATATGTCATTCCTTTTTGACATAGAGGATTCACTGAGACATGACAAGGAAAGCTTCTTTGAGAGAAGAGTTCCTCAGAAGTCTGCGTTTATTGATGAAACAAAGCCTCTTATACCTCAGATACTTGAGAAGGACAAGCTGCTTTCATATCCTTATGAATCAATTAAGCCATTCCTGAATATGCTCAGCGAGGCGGCTAATGATCCGGATGTTGTATCTATAAAGATGACACTTTACAGACTTGCCAAGCAGAGTGAGGTTGTTGATGCACTTGTTGAAGCGGCAGAGAATGGCAAGGAAGTTGATGTCCTTGTTGAGTTAAAGGCGAGATTTGATGAGGAGAATAACATAGGCTGGTCCAGAAAGCTTGAGAAGGCAGGCTGTAATGTTATTTACGGTCTGGATGGACTTAAGGTTCATTCAAAGCTATGTCTTATCACTCTAAAGAAGGGTAAGGACGTTGTCTATGTAACACAGATCGGAACAGGTAATTATAATGAGAAGACTGCAAGACTTTACACAGACCTTAGTCTTATGACAGCTGATCAGAAGATAGGAGCAGAGGCAGCAAGAGTGTTCAATGCTCTTTCTATGGGCGAGGTAATGAAGCGTACAGAGCATCTTCTCGTTGCACCGAAGTGTCTGCAGAATAAGGTAATTGATAAGATTGACCGTGAGATGCAGATTGCCATAGATGGTGGCGAAGGCTATGTCGGAGTTAAGATCAATTCGCTGACAGATAAGAAGATAATCGATAAGCTGATCCAGGCATCTCGTGCCGGAGTTAAGATTGAGATGGTAGTTCGTGGAATATGCTGTCTTAATCCGGG
>CACYJP010000062.1 GCA_902774725.1 uncultured Lachnospiraceae bacterium | reverse complement strand
ACCCCTCGAAGACTACGAGGTTGATAGGCTCTGGGTGTAAGCATGGTAACATGTTAAGCTGAGGAGTACTAATAGGTCGTGAGCTTTTCCTAAAAGTTTTAGGAAGAAGATACGTATTAACACTTTTGATATTTGGTGCCTTGGTTACAAGTAACCAAGCAATCCTGCACTGTATGAAGTTTTGAAGGTACAATAACCTTTATTCCTCGATAGCTCAATGGTAGAGCACTCGGCTGTTAACCGAGGGGTTGTTGGTTCGAGCCCAACTCGGGGAGTTTTCTCTAAGTTGAACTGCTCATTGATGAGCACTCGGCTTGCACCTTGGTTACTGCGTAACCAAGCAATCCTGCACTATGTGCAGTCTTGATTCTGCTACGCAGAATGTGTGCGACTACGTCGCATCCCACGGCTATCGCCATGGGACTAAGTTAATCAAGGGGTTGTTGGTTCGAGCCCAACTCGGGGAGATTCACCAAGGGATTGCTCGAGCGAAGCGAGAGAGGGTACCCTTGGCCACGAGCGAAGCGAAGTGGTGTGCGACTGCGTAGCAGCGCCAAGACTTGCGAAGCAAGGCTTGTAGACCTGTGAGCACATACGAACAGGGCTTTACATGTATAACCAAGGGATTGCTCGTAACTATTTATCCGGCCCGGTGGTCAAGAGGTTAAGACATCGCCCTTTCACGGCGGTAACACGGGTTCAATTCCCGTCCGGGTCACTATATAAAGAATGAAAGTTCTTAACTAAGGCGCCTTGATTGCAAGCAATCAAGCAAGTATGTGCTAAAACACATCCTTGATTTTGCGTCGCTACGCTAGCAAAATGCGTGGAGCCCATGCTCCATCAATATTTTGCCTGCAAAATATTGACTAGGACGCTTAGCTCAGTTGGTTAGAGCATCCGGCTCATAACCGGACGGTCCAGGGTTCGAGTCCCCGAGCGTCCACGTTGAAGACAAGATTGTGTTTGCAATCTTGTTTTTTTATTTACTTATGACATTTAGTTTGTTGTTTACAAATGGAAGCTCTCTTTTTATACTTATGGTGTTGAATAAAATAGAAAGGTTGAATTATATATGAAAAAAACACTTATTGTTATCGATATGCAAAATGATTTTATCGACGGTAGTCTTGGTACAGCTGAAGCTGTTCAGATAGTAGGAAATGTAGCTGCTAAGATTCAGGAATATAAGTCACGTGGAGATGAGATAATATTTACCCGTGATACGCATCATGAGAATTATATGGAAACAAACGAGGGCAAGCATCTTCCTGTAGTACACTGTATAGAAGGAACAAAGGGTTGGGAAATAAGAGAAGAGCTTGATACTGAAGGCGCGAAGATTATTGATAAGCCTTCATTTGGATATACCAAATGGGGAGATTATGATTTTGAAGAGGTTGAGCTTGTCGGACTTTGCACTGATATCTGCGTTGTTTCAAATGCGCTTATTATTAAAGCTTTATTTCCTGAGATAAAGGTTAGTGTAGATTCTGGCTGCTGTGCCGGAGTTACGCCTGAAAGTCATGAGGCAGCACTTAAGACTATGCAGATGTGTCAGGTTGAGATAAATTAAATGTAATATGAGTCAAACATGGACAGATTTATGATTAGTAGGATAACAGTCCCATCGACTCATAGGAGAAGTGTATGAAAACCAGAGAAGAGGCAATTGAATATGGGCTGAGTTTTCCGGATACATATAAGGATATCCCATTTCATGATGATAACTGGGTTCTGATTAGGGTTAAGGGAAGCAAGAAGGCTTTTCTGTGGACTTATGAGAGAGATGGGTTTATCAATCTGAATGTGAAGGTGAATCCGGAAACCAGAGATTTCTGGCGGATGCACTATGATTCGGTAATTCCTGCTTATCATCAGAATAAGGAGCACTGGAGCACTATAATACTTGATGGTTCTATTCCGGATGATGCAGTCAAGGTTATGATAGATGAGAGCTATGATATGGTTACGGACAGCCCGACGAAACGTATATATGAAGCAGTGAAGCAGATTCCGAAGGGCAAGGTTGCAACCTATGGAAAGGTGGCTGAAATGGCGGGTAATCCTAAAATGTCACGTGCAGTTGGAAATGCTCTCCACAAAAATCCGGATCCGGAGAATATTCCCTGTCACAGAGTCCTAAACTCGAAGGGCGAGCTTGCGGCAGAGTTTGTGTTTGGCGGCAAGGATGTTCAGGCTGAGCGACTCATAGCAGAGGGTGTCGAAGTAGTAGATGGTAAAGTTGATTTGAAAAAGTATGGTATTTGAGTAATATGAAAAAAATACTAAAGAAAATTAAAAACATCATATATAAGGTCTTTGGGAAAGCCAGATGGTATCTGGTGATTTTTCTTGTAACGACTTTGATAACATTTTTGCCAAGCTTTTTCACCAGATTAAATGCATATTTAGAGGGCGTAAAAACTCCGGAAGACGGCTTGATAAATGAAATCTCTTTGGGTAGTATAGATTCTTTTTCAATTAATAACGAGGGAAGGGCTGTAGTCTATTCATGGGATAATAAGGTTTCATATGCCTCAGGTTTTGATTTGGATTCCGGAAAGAATTATTTTTCAAATGGGGGATATGTATCTGATAGTTCAGGTGATGATAGTTTATTTTATCCATATAATTTAGCGATAACTGATGACAATACTATCTATGCAGTAAGATATGCTCTTTCAAATGATCAAAGTAAGATATATTCAAAAGAATCGATAATAAGGTTGTCGTCAGATTACAAATATCTGGGGACAGTATTTGATATAGATTATGATCAATCAAAAAAACAAAGAAGTACGAAAATCAGTAAACTCAACTATTATGATGGGGAAGTTACATTTGCAGAGGTTGAAAGAGATGGAGTATGGCTTTATAAGATTGATACAAAAGATCAATCACTTACCAAGAGCGATTTCTATCCGACGGATGAAAATGGAACATATACTGTTTCAGTTATACCGGTAGACGATGCATTTATATTTCTCAGAAGCGACGGAAATGTATATAAGGTTGGTTTTGGAGAGAAATTTGGAGATAGTATATATAGATATGATTTAAGTGAAGAAGGGGAAACTGATAGTCCACTTTTTGATCGTGCTGTTTTAGTGGATGGGAAGCTATATGTGGCTGACTCAAATAATGATTCAACGGTATATAGTCTGGATAATGGTATTTTGACAAAGGAGTTTGATCCAAAGGAAATCCCGGGAAAAGAAGATTCAAAACTGCTTTTTCTTGATTCATATAGAGAAGATGGTGCATCAAATGATAGCCTTATAGTATGCTTCAATGATGGAATCATGACCTATAAAGACGGCAAATTCACTGATAAGGATATAACTATAAAGTTTAATCCCACATTACTTATGTATTTGTATAAACTAAATGAACTGTTAAATGAGTTATCACTTGCTGCTCTTGTTATCAATATAATAATACGTAAAAAGACTCTTCTATATAAGCAGTTGATGCTGACACTTCCTGTAGTAATTGCAGTATCATTAATTATCGCATGGCAGGTTTTCGTTAGGACTGATGAACAGAACAGCAGAAGAGTTAAAAATGATCTCGCCACAATATGTGATCTTACAACTTCAAAGTTTGACGGATATGATTTTTCGGATCTTCTTGAGGTAAACGAAAATACGGGTGGGGCATACCAGGAGCTTATGGATAAGCTTGAGAGTATTGATTCAAAAGATGAGAATGACTGGAGCAAAAACTATATATTTGCAATAATCTATAGAAATGAACTGGAAGATGAGGTCTTACTGGCGACAGATGATTCAATGCGTATGCCACTTTATCGACGTAGAAAGGCCAAGTTTGTTGATACAAAGGACAAGTCCAAGGATATCATAATTGAGGATACGGTTACATCAGTTTTTGAGGATGTAAACCTGAACAGCAAGATATCCGCATACGGTAGAATAACTGACAAGGACGGGACTGGCAGATTCTATATGGTAGTAACTACCAGTAGGAGTTCCCTTTTTGTTCAGAGAACAGATATACTTTTCAGCATAATAGAATATGGATTAATTATAATTGGAACACTTGTAGTACTTATTACTATAACGTTTCTGTTTATTGCCAGAACCATCAAGAGCGCGACAAAGACAGTCAGAAAAATCTCAGAAGGGGATCTGTCAGCCAGGATCAAATACAGGTCCAAGGACGAGCTGGGTGAGATATGTTCTGAAGTAAATGAGATGGGACAGAGTCTGGAAACGCTCTTCAGGGAAAAGGATGAGACGGAACAGTTCTATTATAAGTTCGTTCCTGAGAAGTTCCGTGAGCTTCTCGGAAAAGAAAACTTTACGGATCTGTCTCTGGGAGATGCAAAGAACAGCGAGCTTACCGTGCTCTTCTGTGATATCCGTTCCTTCTCTATCAATTCCGAGATGATGACGGCAAAGGAGAACTTTGCATTTGTAAATGTCATTTACGGCAAAATGGGTCCTATTATCCGTGAGAACAACGGATTTGTTGATAAATATATCGGCGACGCGGTCATGGCACTTTTTGAAAATGCAGATGACGCAGTAAGATGTGGTATCGAGCTGTATCGTGCTGTAGTGCTTGATCCTGAAACCTCAAAGGAGCTGGGTGTCAGCGATATAAATATAGGAATTGGCATACATACAGGTATGGCTATGATAGGTATTGTAGGTGAGAGCGAACGTCTGGCAGGAACTGTCATATCTGAGACAGTTAACCTCAGCTCGCGTCTTGAGTCATTAACAAAACAGTATAAGACCGCCATGCTTATATCAAAGGATACAGTTGACAGGATGACAGATCCGGATGCACTCGACATGCGTTATCTGGGAATGGTACAGGTTGCGGGAGTAAACGAAGTAAAGGCCATATACGAGGTACTGGACTGCCTGCCTGATGACGAAAAGGAGAAACGTTCCCAGAGCAGCGAAGAGTTTAAAGAGGCTATACGTCTTTTCCTGCTGGGAAGAAGAAGTGATGCCGCATCGGCATTACAAAGCATAGAGAAAGCCGGTAAAAATGATTATGTTACAGATAAGTATCTGGAGTATATAAGCGAGATGTCAGATGATGACAAGAGTAATGTATTCAGATTTGTAAGGAAGTAAAATAGGTGGGATACAAGGAAAGAATTAGGAACAGATATGAGTAATGACTTTAATGAAAAGAAAACTAAACCCCTTGGAGCCAGGCTGGGTGAAGCCATATTCTGCATAGTATATTTGGTGTTCATGGTGGTGGTTGTGTCGCATATGGCAGGCAAAAGCCGTGGAATTACTCCAATGCTCGGAGAGACTCCTGATTACTACAGGTATGCATTTGGCTTTTTAATGGGAGCTTTGCTTATGGGCGGAGATGCATTTCACCTGATTCCAAGAATTATTATAGATATTCGCGGAAGCATGTATAAGGAAAATGTATTCTTAGGGGCAGGAAGCCTGATTTCTTCTATTACTATGACTCTTTTCTACAATATCCTTATCGCCATGGGAGATTCCATGGAATATAGCCCGGATGAGTATAACTACGGAATAGAGAAGGCGATACTTGTTCTTACATTAATTCGCATCATACTGCTTCTTTTCCCACAGAATAAGTGGTATACAAAAGAACCTTCAAGAAAATGGGCTATCATCAGAAACGTACCATTTATTATGATTGGTGTTTTGGTAGTATTCGGTCTTTTAAATGTAATGAATCACTCTATCCATTATCCATCGTCATTTTATCTGACAATCATCATACTTGTCATCCTCAGCTTTGTATTTTACCTTCCGGTTGCCATACTGGGAAAAGAAAAACCAAAGCTTGGAATGCTGATGATTCCCAAAACTATCTGTTATATGATAATGATGGGTGTGATAGCATACGGTAATTGTTAAAAGAAGAGTCAGAGGTTATGCCTCTGACTCTTTTTCAATCATATTAGATTTCCATGCAGACATAAGCAGCTCCTGCTGAAGACAGAATCCATTCATGGCAGGAAGCAGATAGCCTACGGTAGATGCAACGATAACTGCAAGTGGCATAGTTGAAAGATCTGTTCCGCAGGCTGAAAACAGTATCGGCATAACCGCGAAAGCAGAACCCGGAATAGGTGGTGCTGCTATAGCTACTACCATGGCAACAAAAGCTATGTTTATAACTGTGCCTATGCTTACGGGTCCGTTATTCATAACATTTAAAACCCAGGCCATAGAGCCCAGCATTATGGCTCCATTTGGCATATAGATAACTATTCCGAAGGGTAATCCGAAATCAACCATTTTAGGGTTGATATGATATTTTTCTTTGCAGCACTTTATACTTTCCGGCAATGCAGATACCTGCGAGCTTGTTGTGAGATTAATGATAAGTGACGGTATCTGAGGGGATAATATATCCTTAAATGGAAGCTTTGTGACTACTTTGGTTCTGATGCATGTGATGAGTATCACAAGTGCTGCTCCCACCAATGATATGATCAGGATCATGGACACTTTGTATATGCTCTTCAGTCGGTCACTGAGGATCAGATCGCTGATGCCGAGATAGACAAAAAGTGGCATAAGCTTACATATAGTAAGCATCATTTTATTTACAAGATCTCCCAATTCCGAAATAAAGGTTCGAACGTGTGAAACCTTTTCTCCGAGGATCAGCATGATGACGCCCACAAAGATACTGAGTACGATAACCTGAAGGTCGTTATCTGTCACAAATGGTTCCACCAGATTGTTCGGAATCATGTCCAGCACCAGCGCCAGAAGATCAGAGAATACATTTTTACCTGTGGAATTTGCGCTGGCGGAAACAAGTCCCATAGTTGAGCCGATTCCCACCATGATGAACATGGCCATGATATATGTGAATATCATCCGGCGAAGCAGTCTGGTTCCTACTTTTCCAAAAGAAACAACATCATCCAGACCGTTGATACCATTTATCACGGCACAGAAAACCAGCGGAGTTGCTATGGCTCCGAAGATAAAAGTCATCTTTTGGAACAATTCGGATATGGCAGGCTGTATGTATCCTGAACCTACACTGTCGGGAAGTACCGATAAAAGAAGTTTTGTCAGGATTGCCAAAATGACTGCTATACCGAGTCTTATCAGCAGAGTATTTTTCCTGGGTGGAAGATTGATCGGGAAAGTAACTACATTTAATCTTCTGCGGGATTTGTATGTATAACGGGGCTTAAGATCGAACTTCTCCAGCAGGTCATATGACAGATCAAATTCATCAATATTAAGAGGATTAGAATGGTCGCCGCGCTGTGAGATAACAAATCTAAGCAAGTGTCCGTTTTTATAACATTTTATATTACATTCCTCATCGGTACCGTACTTTTCTCTGAAACGAAGAAGAGTTTCTTCCAATCCAAGACGTACAGTATGTGAAGGCTTTTGTTTTCCTTTAAGTGCCTGAGTATAAAGTGTTTCGGCCTCTGCTGACCACTCGTCAATTGTCTGACTTGTCAGGTGGCCTTTTTCATTCATGTTGATCATAGCAATACCCCCGAGAGTTCATTATTTAGAGTCGATTTTTGCCAGAGTATATAACGCTTTGACAGAATGCTCATCAATCATTATAGCACACCAGGCGTATGTAGGTCATATTTATAAGTATTGAAAACGTAGAAATAGAACATATAGAATAAAAAAATCGAGAAAAACAAAGAAAAAGCTTGCATTTTAAAGAACAGTTGTATATAATACATCTTGCGCTGTAAAAAGCGAACTGAATATTGGGGTATCGCCAAATGGTAAGGCAACGGACTCTGACTCCGTCATTTCTAGGTTCGAATCCTAGTACCCCAGCACTTGAAGAGTTGATTTAGAGAAAATCTGAATCAACTCTTTTTCGTTGTAATACGCTAAAATAAAGGCTTTGAAGGATATAATTACTAATTTATACTACTTTGTTCTGTCCTAAAATTATCAGGTCAAATCAGTACAAAAATTGTGCAATAAACTAAAATATCACCTAACTTTCTAAAAGTTAGATGATATGATAGATGATATAGACGGTATTTATAACACAATTCGTAACTTCAATTACCAGCCCTTTATTGATTTTATTTCCTTGTCTCGTTCCGGATCCGTATGGTTGATCAGTAGTGCATCGATCATATTAACGACATCTTTTCTCGCGCTATCATCGAGTCTGTAGAAGTTAGTAAGAATGTGATCAACATCAGGCATAGAATTCTTTCCATACATAAACATAAGTGGGAATATAGAATGCTTAAGATAAGTCTTAACTCTGTTTGCATCCAGTTTTCCTTCGAGGGCGTTTGGAAGAGTAGGATATATCTCTTCCTCAGTGATATCACCGGAGAACGGTACATTTGAACAGATTTCTTTTACATCTATCTCCAGTTCGTTTGCTATACGCAGCGCAAAGTCAAATCTTATATGAGAATCGTTTTGAATTATGTAGTAGATAGTGGTTCTGCCGATTCCTGTTTTCCTGGATAATTCCCGTACACTCATATTCCTGCTATCAAGTATTTCTTTTAATTTTTTTCCATCTCCCATAATAGATACCTCACTATTAGAATGGTACAAAAACTGTACATACACTATGTTAGCACATTTGGACAGAAATGTGAAGACTACCATTATCCGTACAAAAACTGGACAAAAAGACAAAACAGGTATTGACACACCATTATTTCGGTGATATAGTATGAAACAGTACAAAAACTGGACACATATAAAATCCAAAAATTAACAAGAGGAGGCACAAGTTATGAATGGCGAAGAATTAAAGGTTTTTACAGCTAAAGAGCTTGCCGGAGTACTGAAGATAGGTCGTGATAAGGCGTATGCATTAATCAGATCGAAGGGCTTTCCATCTATATGTATTGGAAAGAGATATATCGTAACTGAGAAGGCTCTTAATGAATGGCTGGAACAGTATGAACATAAGAATTATGTTCTGTAGGAACAGATGATAAGTAAGAAAAGAGGTGACTAAGTGTCTAAAGATAAGAAAAAAAGAGGAGCCAGAGGAAATGGCACATTTATTGAGCGTAAAGATGGTTCGTTTATCTATAGAAAGAGCCAGGGACTGAATCCAAATGGAAAGAGGAAATATATTTCCGTAGTCGGAGAGACAAAGGCTGTCTGTGTCAAGAGGATGAAGGAAAAGGAAGAAACTCTGAAGAGACAGAGGAAAATGATCAGTCTTAGCGGTATAGATACTGTTGAAGAGCTTTGCCAGAGACATCTTGAGTATCAGGTTCAGAACAAAGAATTAAAGCCGAAATCAATTGACAGACGAGAGGATACTATAAGAAATCAGATAGGTAAATATCCCCTGGGCCAGATGCAGATTCAGGCAGTTACTCCGGCAGATATAGATAATCACATCAATACACTGATAGCTACAGATCTTTCGGTGTCCACAATAAAGAAAAGTCTGGATGTGCTAAATGCAGCTTATGAGTGGGCGGTGGTCAGAGCTGAGCTGGGTTTTAATCCTGTATTACAGATAAAGAGAAGTATACAAAAGAGATTATCCAAGCTTGGCGCAAAAAGTGCAAGTGATGCAGATGTCATAGTGCTATCCCGTGAGGAAGAACAGATGTTTTTACAAGAAGCACTAAGGACAAATGATAATAATGGAAAGTACAAGTATGCAGGTGGCCTGTATGGTGCTTTACTGCTTCATACAGGGATGAGAACAGGAGAAATGATAAGTCTAAGGTGGAAGGATTACGATGCAAAGAATGGCCTTCTAACCATCAATAAGAGTACATCAATGACAAGAAATCGGAATTCAGAGAATGATGATAACTCAAAGAAATATATTGCTGTCCAGGGTACTACTAAAAATCAGAAAGCTAGAGTTATTAAATTATCTGAAGAAGCTGTAATGGATCTGAAGAGAATATCAGAAGTAAATCCAGGGAAAAAGGATGAACTGATATGCAGAACTAAAACAGGAAAGCAATATACAGCTACAATGTTGGAACACTGCATGGGAACTATATATAAGCATATTCCATTTATAACAAAGGTTAGCGGACTTCATATCTTTCGAAGAACATTTGCCACAAGAATGTATGAGGCTGGCGCGGATACAAAAGAGATAGCAGCATATATCGGAGATCTGGAATCTACAACAATGCAGTACTATATAGCAGCCCGAAAGAAAATGGTTGTGGGAAATGAGATAAGACAGGTTGTTCCACTTCCAGGAAGTAGACAGATAGATAAAAATGAAAAAGGAGATGTTCCTGCTGGAAACAAGAACACCTCCGAGTAGAAAGGAATGAAGCCTCTCATACTCATAACGCAAATAAAGTATAACAGAGGCTTCTTCCAAATAAAAGACAATAATTTGGTGAGAAGGAGAAACAATAGGTGATACTAAAAAATAAGACGCAAAAAAGCTTTACGATGATAAGTAATACTATTCTTCGTGATAAAAGACTTAAGTTAATGGACAGGGGACTGCTTTGCACTCTATGCAGCCTTCCGGATGAATGGAACTTTAGTGTAAATGGAATGACCGGGATAGTGAAGGATGGCAAAAGTGCTATATCCCAGTGTCTGAAAAGGCTCGAAGGAATAGGATATATAAAGAAGACGGTTATACATGGAAAGCAAGGTAAGTTTGAGACTCAGATTGAAATTAATATTGATAATTGTGCAGACAGTAATGAACCATTACCGATTTACGGTAACGGTAAAACGGTGACGGATAATCCATCACGGAAAAACCGTAACCGTAAAACCGTCACGGAAAATCATCCACAATATAATACTGATAATATACATACTGATGATAATAATACTGAAGATGATAAATCAATCATTCTTTCCAGATCAGGTGAAGCTAATCATACAGATTTAGAGATTGAACGAATGAAAGATAAAGACAAACTTGAATTATTTATATCATCAACCAAGAAAAGAGTTGAATATAGTAGATTAATCAAATCTGTTGATTCAAATGAAATCAAATATGTGGATTTATTGATAACTATAATTGCTGCTGAGCTTAGTGATGCTTCCAATAAAAATATTAAAGTCGCCGGAGTATATATAGAGGGATCCTACGCAGTTTCACATTTGCTTAACTACAAATATGAAGAAATCTTTGCGGTTGCAAAAAATCTAAATGCGTCAGGAATACCTTTTGATAAACCGAAATCATACTATATTACATCGCTTGATAACCAACTGAAACTGAATAAGCCAGAGGTGTACGCGAAGCTGGATGAAGATGAAACATAAAGGAGAAAAAAATATATGACTATACAAGAAAAAACTCAAAAAGAATTAGCTGCTGAAGAAGCGTTAAGACAAGCAAAAGCACGACTAGCGAGAGTGAAAAAAGAAGAGCGCGAAAAGATGAGAAAAGAACAGAATCATCACAAGTATATGATGGGTGGTGTTGTGGCAAAATGCTTTCCTGAAGGTTATAGTGCATACGACTTCTCTGAGTTGGAAATGAACAGAATCATAGCCTGTGCATTTAGTCTTAGAGATGTAAGAAATATGATCAGCTTAGTTATAAGTGAAAGAGTAGGAGAAGATCAAACAGAGGATTCTAATAATTCAGGTGAAGTTGATGAAGAATAAGAATTTGTCTCTCACCTATTTCATAGGTGCGCACAGATATACCACCATAGGTGGTATGTGCGCTCTTCGAGGACTTCTATATGGAGCTGATGTATGCAGGGCATACCCGGAGTATGGTAGTCAAAAATGCAAGTACTCATGCTGAGATTTGCGGAAGAGGAGCTGGATGTAAAGGCGGTCATAATGCTGTGGAACAATCTTCTTATATAAGCAGAGAGAAAATGTATTGCGAGTATGATGGTAAAACTTATTATCCGAAATATAGTGAGGATTTAGTTCATAACGAAGTAATGCTTCCTGATAATGCGCCCCGAGAATATGCTGATCCGAAAGTGCTATGGAATAGCGTAGAGATGTTTGAAAAAAATAAAAATGCGCAGCTTGCAAGAACATATAAATTGAATCTTCCTAATGAGTGGAGTTATGAACTTGCAGTTGATGTTATGCGTGACTATGTTAAACGAAACTTTGTAGATGTTGGAATGTGTGCGCAGTTTGCTATTCATGATTCTGAAAATACAAAAGGGCAAAGAAATCTTCATTGCCATATAATGCTAACTTTACGGAGTATTGACGAGCAAGGGCGATGGATGGATAAATCTCATAAGGTTGATATTCTTGATAAAAATGGGAATAGAATACCTGTTATAGATCCTAAGACAGGAAAGCAAAAAGTAGATAAGCAAAATCGAAAACAATGGAAGTGCAAGCCTGTGTCTACAAATGATTGGAACAGCAAGGAGAATGCTATGAAATGGCGGAAAGATATCGTTGATACAATTAACTCCGTGAATGAAAAAATGGGAATAAAAGATATCAGGTGGGAATATCGTTCTTTTAAGGATCAAGGACTTGATATTGAACCCCAGATCCATCTTGGTCCCAAGGCAAGTGCTTTAGAGCGAGAGGGAATCAGAACGGAAAGAGGAAATATAAATCGACAGATTATAGCAAGTAATAGTATTATTCTTCAGGCAAGGGCAGCGTATGAACAAGCCAAAAGTTCACTTGAAACTATTAAAACTGCATCTATTGATAAGATAAAATCAGTTAAAAATGAGATTATTGATGTAATTCGAGAAATGGCAAAAAGAAATAATAATAGACTAAAGCTGCCTATTATAAATGGACAGTATTTACGCCTTATCTCTAATCGAGAATCTTATCAGGATAAGGAAACTATGGAAAGTTTTGTACATTCCATGGGCTGGACTTCTTTTGAGGATTTCAAGAAATGTAAAGAGGAATACGAACAGAAGTTTAATGATTTGAAATCAAAAAGAGAAAATAATACAAATCAATTTGTGTATTATAGAAATCTTCTTGAGGATTATAAAACATATGAGCCATATATAAAGTATCATAAGGAACAATGGGCATTAAAGGGATTTGCTAGAAAGAAATATGAAAAGCAACATAGAAGTGAATTATTAAACTATGATGTTTATAGTGATTTGATTAAGTCAAAGATAAAAGGAGATGATAAAAGGATTCTTCCAAAGGAATGGCAGAAACAGATTGATAAGATAAATAGAGGAAATCTTGATATTGACAATTCTCTGCAGAAAACGGTTTCTGTTCTATCTGCCATTGAAGTGCTTCAGTGGAATAAAAAAGATCTTCAAAGAATGATAGAAAATGAAAATCATAAAAAGCAAAAAGAACAATCAATTAACAGGAATAAAAATGAGATATCATAGGAAATAGATATAGATTTTATTATGCAATTGTGATAAAATAATAAATATGATTTATGAAATTTTATGCAAAGTTAACATAATGTGTTGAAAAACTATGAACCTTCAAAAAAGTGTTGCGCTTTTGTTGCGGTCTGGTTGATATAATGTTTTATGTGTTTGATACAAGTGTAGTTTTAATAGATTTATTGAGACAGAAAGGGGCTTGACAGCCATGCGGAATAGACCTACGCTCCTCAGAGCAGAGCAGAGCAGAGCAGAGCAGAGCAGAGCAGAGCAGAGCAGAGCAGAGCAGAGCATGGGCTAACTGCGACCTTTTTGCGCCTTGCGGCAGAGAGATGCTTGAAACTGAATACTACATTCGTGATGGATAACCGTCGGATTCTGACGGGGTAAGTATACCCTGTCAGGTTCGGCGGTTTTTGTCATGTGAGAAATGGTTCGACGGTGGCCATAACAGCCGTGAATGCGAAAGGAGACAGATTGCTTATGAAAATGAAGAAACGACTTTTTGGCATCCTGCTTAGCCTCGTACTGGCGCTGGGGCTGATGGCGGGGATGAGTCTGACGGCGTATGCGGATGATGATCCCCCCTATGCACAATATAAGAACACCACAACAGTAATAACTTTTGACAGCAAGCTTTGGTATCTGATCGATTATGATGCAAATACTGTAACGCTGCTGGCAAAGGAATGTGTTGGTGCGTCAGCGTATAATTCAATCAGAAATTATGTTGAATATAGCAGCAATCCTACAGTGAAAACAGTAGTAGATGATTGGTATAAAAATAATATCACAGCAGATGCAAAAACAGCAGTTAGCGGTGAAGGGATGTTTCTTCTGACAGCTGCGCAGGCAAATGCACTCAGTACAGATGTGAGAAAATGCTCCAAGGCATCTGGTGCTAGTGGAGACCTCTGGTGGCTGTGCGAGAAGGGTAAATACACCAATTATTTAGCGAAGGCCGTGCACGGCGATGACGGGAAAGTCTACGAAGATGGCTGCGACGTGGATCGCACGCTTGGTGTCCGCCCCGCATTAAAGCTCAATCTGTCATCTGTAATCTTCTCTTCTGAATCAAAAACATTTTTGCTGCCTGTCACCGGAGTGACTCTGAATCCGTCCACTGCGCAGACTATCACAGTGGGAGATAAAGTTCCCTTTACGGCTTCCATCGAGCCCACCGGCGCATTGAAAAAGGTGAAGTGGAGTGCAAAATCGGGCGCAGTAAAGCTTTATTCCGATGAGAACTGCACCACCGAGGTTGGCTCAGCCGCCACAGATAAGCTGACTGTCTATGCCAAGGGTATTTCCGCAGGCACAGCGACTGTCACCGTCACAGCTACAAATGGAACCGATGATACATCCGATGACAAGAGCGCGAACTGTGCAGTGACAGTGAATAAAAAAAATCCCGACGCGACCGCGCCTGTCGGCTTGACTGCAACCTACGGCCAGACCCTCACCGATGTGACGCTGCCCAATCCGGAAGGCAATACGCCGGGAATCTGGGCTTGGGTGGACAACACGCAAAGCGTGGGCAACGTCGTATCCCCTGCGGCCACCTTCAAGGCGAACTTCACCCCGACTGATACGACGACCTATAATACAGTTGAGAACGTGGATGTGACTGTAACAGTGAACAAGGCCGCTCCGACTGTTACCACACCAACTGCAAAGACACTTACTTATAACGGCTCTGCTCAGGAGTTGGTCAACGCCGGTTCCACCAAGGATGGTACGATGCAGTACGCCCTCGGCACTTCAACCGAAGCCATACAACCTTATACCACATCCATCCCTGCAAAGACCGACGCAGGAACATACTATGTCTGGTACAAGGT
>CACYJP010000061.1 GCA_902774725.1 uncultured Lachnospiraceae bacterium | reverse complement strand
TAAAGAAAGTGACTGGAACGTTACAAACAAACTTGAAGGAGATGCTGCTGAAAAACGATGGACAGAGCTGATTGATGAATATACAGTAGATCCACATCCGTGGGCAAACATCGAGAGAAGAAATATAAATGATTATAATGGTGGCGCAAACCAGAGTACCGGCATTGAGCGTCCAAAAGAGCTGGATGGAATATGGGAAACAGGTGTAGGTATGCACGAAGAAGACGGTGTTACACAGTGCGACAAAATCATGAGATTCAATAAGGATAATACTGCAGAATATCTTGTTTTGCAGAAAGATGGTAGTTACAGGACAAGAAGTACTGAGTCCGTGGTCTATGATTATGACGAAAATGGAGACCTGAGAATAACTAGGGAAAATGGTGTATATTACATATACAACAATAATGGGGAGTTGGATTACTACTCGCCTGAAGGTGAATATTATCAAACATCAGGGTTGCACAAAGTTAAATAGCGTTCACGAAAAAAATATTTGTAAATCTCGTGAAAATTTTTCTTGCATTTCATCAGACTTCTGATATAATCGAATGGTTAGCTAAAATTATTTATTGGTTGACAAAATTAGTGAGGAGTTAAAAGAAATGAGAAAGAAAGCAAGAAAAACTATGGGGATAGTGCTTGCACTGGCTACACTTCTGGTATGTTTAATGGTACAGGGGACAGATGTTAATGCCGGTGGACCGGGCTATATTCCCGAAAGAGGTTATTACTCAACTAATGAGGATGAGGCTTCGAATGGAACAATCGTAGGTCCGGGTGGCTATAAGGTTGTGGATGGAAAGAGCTATAACAAGCTTAGATTTCTATACCATCATCCTATTTTCAAGAGTTATACAGAGGATACGGATTCCGTGGTTTTCTATTCGGATGGATTCTTTGATACGACAAGCGGTGCATTTGATCCGAAGAATTATAATGAGCATATAGCATCAGCGTCGATGGCGCTTGCCTTCAGTGGAATGTATCTCAGAGCAAACGAAGAGGCTGATGCCAACGGTAATGTATATTATAACAAGCATGCCGGCGTGAGACAGTTCTTTGCGGATATGGGCTGTCCTGATGAGAGTATCTATGTGAATGAGAGTAATGTCAGTAAGCCGGGGGCGGATACCATAGGAGTTGCTATCGCCAGCAAGGAGCTGGAATATGCTGACGGAACCAAGACCGGAAATACACTTATTCCTGTAGTTGTTCGTGGGGGCGGATACGAGCAGGAATGGGCCAGCAACATGACGCTGGGGCATGCAAATGAGGTCGAAGGCAAGGAGGCAAAGGGGTTCTCCGAATCTGCGACAATCGTCATGGATGAGATAAAGAAATATATAGAGACTTATGATCTTCAGGGGAAGGTAGATGAGCAGAAGGTAACCTTCTGGGTTACAGGCTATTCCCGTGCGGGAGCGGTTGCAAATATAGCGTCAAAGAGACTGATTGAAGAGTATATCGGAGATGGTGCTACGGGTGGTAATGAGGTTATCTCTTATCCTTGTGAGGCACCGAAGGGTGGAACTGATGATGCAGAGAAGCTGAGCGATAAGACCTCTTACTTCAGAATTCACAACATCATCAATCCTGGCGATATCGTTCCTCTTGTGGCTCCTGAGGAGATGGGCTTTAAGAGATATGGAGTTGATCATTATATACCGGGATACAGCAGTGTTTCCTACGACAAGATCATGTCGAATAATGACTACATGCATTCAAAGGCAGTCGATAAAGGTGGTAATGGTGGTCCCGCTACGGTTACAACCTATGCCGACAATATACCTGCCTATATAAAAAATGTAAGTAGAGCCGAAAAGGCGTCGATGAAAAGTCAGCTAAAGGTTCTCGATCCGGAAATCGAAATAGATGATTCTTTCAGACCTATGACCTTTGACATCTTTTCTTTTGAGGTAAAGGAAAGCGGCAAGGGAGAGGGAAATCATGTTGAAGAGTTCATCAAGGACTTCGTTTACTTCCTACAGTTCGGAGATATGCCGGGCAATTCGAATTACGACTGGTCTATCGTGATAAAAGACAGAGATAAATATGCAGATGATGTTGAGCCGGCCATGAGAGATTTTATGGCTGCTATGTATCTGATGTCGGAGGATGATTATAACGGCTTTACTTCGGACCTGGGAAAAGTAAGTTACGATATACCGGAGCTGCCGATCATACCAATGCAGACAAATGAGATGCCTTACTTACCGGGCGTACCTAAGAGAGAGGATCATTCTTGTGGTCTTAACGGATTAGATCTATATCTGAATGTAATAAGTCAGTGGGGTCATCTTGATAAAGATGATAAAGATGAATATATAAAAAAGACATGGGAGATAATTGAGCAAAACGGTGCATTTGATCATATCGACAGTTATTACAGGGAAAGCATAAAGCAGAAATGGCCGAAGATAATAGATACAGTATTTACATTTGTGGTCGCTGACTATAATTATTTCCCGGGTGGTCTGGTTAAGGCTCTTGAGAATCCACCTGCTAAATGGGCAAATGCATGTATTCCGAATGAGTTTGGAGTATGCATGCCGGACTATTTCTACGAGCCGCAGATTGATACTGTTACTACAATGAAGGAGCCTAACGAGAGATCACTCGGATGGGCAAATGGCGCAAATGATTCTATGATGTTTACAGGTACATATATGACCTATGCTGACTATATAACAAAGCAGCACTATCCGGAGGTTAATCTTGCATGGCTTAGAATAAATGATACTTATTATTATAACGATACCTTCTGCGATGGTTTTAATTATGATGGCTATACGGTAAGTGCACCAACCGCTACCATTTCCGATGCAGAGGTGGCTGATGCGGAAGTGGCTAATGCAGAAGCGGCTAATGTAGAAGCGGCTGATGTAGCAGTGGATAATACGGAAGCTGAGACCGTAACCGGTGTGAAGCAGGTCAAGCTTTCAGTTGATGATACTGTCGGCGAAGCTATCTATTATGATCTTATGGATGCTGATGGAAATGTACTTGCAGCTAATAAGCTTTATATGGGAGGCATTAAACTGAGCCCGGAGAGCTTTCCTGACGGAAGCTACGTGATAACGGCATATGCTATCTCGCGAGGCGTAAGAAGTGAGAAGACGGAGTTTACCTTTGTAGTAGGTGAAGATAAAACAGACGAAGAAGCTGATGACGAAACGGATAAAGAAAAAGACAAAGAAAAAGACGCAACAGCAACAGATGCCGAGAGTGAATAGAGTGAATGAGATATATGCTCCGCGGATATACCGCGGGGCATTTCTTATAATTCGAAGATACAGGGTGGGTGTTAATTAGTTCCGATTTATGTTATATTTAAAGGCGGTTAACTGGTACGATCGTTTTATCTCGGTGAGAAGCCCTCACTTCTTTAAGCGGGGAATAATGATTTGAATTAAGGTAAAAAAGGTGCAAAGATGGAAGTAATTAGTAAAGAAAAACCTTTTACATTAACAAGGCTTAAGTTTCTCAGTATCGGAAGCAAGTTTCTTGCATTCTTTTTTGTGACGGTGATGCTACTTGGTGCAGGTCTTATCGCACTGATCATTAAGGATGGATTTAAGGAGGTTTTTTCTGAACACTGGATTTTACTTATAGTATTGACGCTTATAGAATGTGTGATCTTCTGGATAGGAATTATCCTTGTCTATGTAACCTCAGTTCAGCTTGGTGTAAAGCTTCGTCTTATAGGACTGATATGTGGACTGATTCCGATCGTTCATCTGGTGGTGCTTCTTATCATTATCAAAACAACCTCGAAGGAGGTAAAGTTTGAGAGAGCAAAAATAAAGGTGAATGAAAAGAGAGCCTCAGAGCAGATATGCAAAACAAAGTATCCGATACTTATGGTTCATGGAGTTTTCTTCCGTGACTTCAGATATTTTAATTACTGGGGAAGAATTCCGGCAGAGCTTGAGAAAAACGGGGCAATCATCCATTACGGAAATCACCAGTCAGCAGCGGCTGTTATGGACAGCGCAAAGGAGCTGACTGAAAGAGTTAAGGAAATAGTTGAAAAGACAGGCTGCGAAAAGGTCAATATAATCGCGCATTCAAAGGGTGGGCTCGATTCCAAGACAGCCGTAGCACTGCTTGGACTTGGTCCGTATGTTGCGTCCATAACATCAATCAATACACCTCATCAGGGATGCGAGTTTGCAGAGTATCTTTTAAATAAAGCACCTGATGGACTGAAGGACAGGGTGTCCTCAGGCTATAACAGTACATTTAGAAGACTTGGTGATCCGAACCCTGATTTTATTGCTGCAGTTACTGATCTTACTGCATCGAAATGTAAAGAAAACTGGGAGACTACAAGTGCATTTGATTTTAAGGCGGCAGGAATATATACACAGAGTGTGGGCTCGTGCATGAAAAAAGCGGCGAGTGGGGCATTTCCTTTGAATCTTAGCTACCGACTTGTCGGACATTTTGATGGACCGAATGATGGACTTGTAGGCGAGCCTTCCTTCCACTGGGGAGAGAATTATACATTTCTTGAGAATAAGAAAAAAAGAGGAATCTCTCATGGAGATATGATAGACCTTAATCGTGAAAATATAGATGGCTTCGATGTAAGAGAGTTTTATGTTCAGCTTGTGGCAGGACTGAAGAAGAGGGGCTTGTAGAAGGACATAAGTAAGCAAGACTTGTAGAAGGACATAATGAAGAATGGCTTGTAGAAAGACATAAGGAAGAAAGACTTGTAGAAGGACTTGAAGAAAGGAACGAGAATGAAGGATAAGAAGAAAAAAAGATTCACCCGTGTGGATCTGATTATCGTAGTTACTCTTCTGCTGATCATAGGTCTTTTGGTCTGGATGGGCAGAAAGGATGTTTCTCCGAATACTATAATAAGTAACGATAAGAAAACCGTAAGCTACGAGGATTATAACGGTAAGAAGATAGGTATTCTGACAGGAACCAATATGGAAAAGGAGAGCTTTGATCATTTTCCTGATAGTGAATACTTCTATTATGATGGCTATCCGAATCTTAACACCGCACTCGAGAACGGTTCCATTGATGCTTATCTAGGAGATGAGGCTGCGCTGAAGGATATCCATAGTCAGAATCCAAATGTTGACTATATAAAGAAAAGACTGAAGACGAATAATTATTCTTTTGCGTTCAGAAAAAATGATGAGAATGAAAAGAAGCTGTGTGATCAGCTGAATGAATTTCTTAAGAAGCATAATGATGACGGAACCATTCCGGAAATGTTTGAGATATGGTTCGGTGATGACGACAGTAAAAAGACCGTCGACATGTCCGGGCTAACGGGAGAAAACGGTACGATTCACCTTGTTACAACAACAACTGACGAACCGTTCTCTTACATAAAGGACGGTAAAAATGTAGGCTATGATATCGACGTTACCGTTCGCTTCTGTCGTGAATATGGATATGCACTTGAAATAGGGGATGTTGATTTTCAGGCGAGAATTCCTGCGCTTCAGTCAGGCAAGTACGACTTCACTACTTCTATGAATGTAACTCCGGAGCGAGAGGAAGAGGTTATGTTCTCTGACCCTGTAAGTGATGGAGGAGTTGTAGTTGCTGTAAGATCCGGTGATCTGATAGGAACAGAGGATGCATCGGAGGATATGAAAACAGAGAGCGGAGCGGTAGAGGAGAAGAAAGGCTTCTGGGATACACTTGTTGACAGCTTCAACAAAACATTTATCAGAGAAGCCAGATGGAAGCTTATCGTTTCAGGTATCGGAATGACCTGTCTTATCACGGTGCTTTCTATGCTGTTCGGAACGATCCTGGCATTCCTTATAACGCAGTTCAGAAGAACAGACAGCCGGCTTGCCAATCCGATATCAAACATATATGTAAAACTTCTTCAGGGCACGCCGACAGTAGTTCTTCTTATGATACTTTACTATGTACTTCTGGGGAAGACCGGACTCAGTGCTATGTGGGTAGCGGTTGTAGGCTTTACCTTAAATCTCGGGGCCTATGGTTCAGAGATAATGCGTTCCGGGATCAATAGTATAGATCCGGGACAGAGAGAGGCTGCGCTTGCGCTCGGCTTTAACGAGAATCAGGCTTATTTTGGTTTTGTATTTCCAAATGCAATGGTGAATATAATTCCTGTTTACAGAGGTGAAGTGATAAATATGCTGAAGAGTACTTCGGTGGTAGGCTATATCGCGATTCAGGATATAACCAAAATGTCTGATATCATCCGAAGCAGAACATTTGAAGCGTTCTTCCCTCTTTTAGTAACGGCACTTATTTACTTCATTCTGGCGTGGATCATTGCAGAGGTGCTTAAGGCATTATTGAAGAGGCTTGATCCGAAGACCAAAAAGAGACGCATCAAGGGGGTGAAGATGATATGAGTTTGATAAGGATAGAACATTTAAGAAAAGAATTCCCTGATGTGACTCCGCTTAAGGATGTAAATCTGGAGGTGAGTCCGGGTGAGGTTATATCTATCATCGGACCGTCCGGAACAGGAAAGACTACTCTGCTCAGATGTATAAACCGTCTCGAGGAACCGACCTCAGGCAAGATAATCATCGATGATGAAGAAGTAACTGCTCCGAAGTATGATCTGACGCGAATAAGAAGAAAGGTGGGAATGGTATTTCAGTCCTTTAATCTTTTTTCCAATCTGAATGTTGCGGAAAATATAATGACCGGTCCTGTACGACTTCTGAATAAAACAAAACAGGAAGCGTACGATGAGGCTATGGAACTTCTTGAAAGAGTCGGACTTAGTGAGAAGGCACTGAATTATCCGGACGAGCTTTCAAATGGACAGAAGCAGAGAATAGCTATAATGAGAGCACTTGCAATGAATCCGGAGGTTATGCTTTTTGATGAGCCTACATCGGCACTTGATCCGACGATGGTTGGAGAGGTTCTTCAGGTTATAAAGGGACTTGCAGGGGATGGCATGACAATGCTGATAGTAACTCATGAGATGCAGTTCGCAAATGATGTATCAGATAGAATCCTCTATATGGATGAGGGTGTGATCTACGAGGAGGGAACTCCGGAACAGATATTCGGTTCTCCTAAGAAAGATAAAACAAAAAGCTTTATCAGTAGGCTAAGTTGAGTTATAATCAAATGTTGTGGGTTTAATCACACATTATGATAAATGAAATGAGGAACTGTTAATTGTTTAAGAACATCGCAGCGGTCGTTTTTGTAATCGTATTTCTATTTGAGCTTTACTATGCGGCGGCAGGAAGTGCGCATAGAAAAAAGAAAAAGCTGAAGGGCTGGAATCCGGTTAAGGGTACAATTGAATCAAAAGAAAAACTGTTTGATCAGATAGCTCATAGAAATGTTATCGAGATGACGATAATTTCTGAGTCCGGTAATACGGTTTATGCTAAACAGAGTCCGATGTTTTGTATATTTGATGAGGGCGAAGAGGTTGAACTGATAGAAAAGGACGGGGTGCACCGATTTATCGGTAATGACAGAGTCCATAAGCGTGGAGTCAGGGAAACACTTATCGGAACAATTCCGATGCTGGTTCTCATTGTGATAGCAATCATACTAAGCGTAGTTGCAAATGTTTAAGATATCTAAGTGATTGGAGAAAAGGTATGGAGAAAAACAGTGTAACAAGTGCAAAGAGTGCGAAGAAGGCAAAGAGCCCTAGTGCCAAGATAGCAAAGAAAAATGAAAAGAAACAGAAGAAGCTTGAGAAAAAAGCTGAAAAAATGGAACGTAAGGACATAAAGGCAGCTTATACAAAGGCACTTAAAAAGCAGGGGACTGAAAAGATGCTGGCAGTTATAATGATCGTACTTACGATTATTCCTATTGCGGCAGAATTTATAGTTGATAAAATCGACAGTGTAAAGGCAGAAAATGAAAAAGCTGAATAATAATTCAGCTAAATATAAAAGAAGCTTGAAAGGTGGCAGAGGAAAAATGACAAAGAGTTTTGATGATCTGATTCAGAGACTGTCTCAGGTCGAGACAAAAAAGGTTTCAGTGGCAGTTGCGCAGGATGACGAGGTTCTTCTTGCAGTTAAGGCCGCAAAGGAACGTGGAATCGCAGACTCAATCCTTGTAGGTGATGCGGATCTTATTAAGCCGATTGCTGAAGAGATTGGAATGAATCTGGATGATTACGAGGTGGTTGATGTAAAGGATCCGATTGAGGCATCACTTACAGCAGTAAAGCTTGTACATGACGGCAAGGCTGATATGTACATGAAGGGACTTATTGATACAAAGGATTTCCTTAGATCAGTTCTCGATAAGGAAGTCGGACTTCGTTCAGGCAGACCACTTTCACATGTCTGTGTATTTGAGATGGAAGGCGTTGATCATCTGCTCTTTCTTACGGACGTTGCATTTGTTCCATACCCTACACTTGAGGACAAGGCAAACATTATCCGTAATACAGTAGAAATATGTGAGGCTTGCGGAATAGATAATCCAAAGGTTGCACCACTTGCAGCTGTTGAGGTTGTTAATCCAAAGATGCCTGAAACAGTTGAGGCCGATGAGCTGAAGCAGATGAACGAGAGAGGCGAGATAACAGGCTGTATAGTTGACGGCCCGCTTTCAATGGATCTTGCTACATGTCCTGAGGCTGCACAGCATAAGGGTGCAACAGGAAGAAAAATAGTCGGTGATGCTGATGTACTTCTCTTCCCTGATATACACGCAGGTAACATACTGTATAAGGGACTGGTACATTTTGCAAATGTAAAGAACGGAAACCTTATAACAGGAACAGCTGCACCGGTAATCCTTACTTCACGTTCAGACAGCTTTGAGGTAAAGGTTAACTCACTTGCTCTTGGAGCACTTGTTGCAGGTTCACTTGAGAGGAGATAGAGATGATAAAATCACTTATAATTAATCCGGGTTCAACTTCAACGAAGCTTGGAATTTTCGAGGATGAGACACTTATTTCGGAGGAGACTCTGAGACATACTACTGAAGAGATAGCACAGTTTGAAAAAATAGTTGATCAGGTTGATTTCCGAAAGGAAATGATCCTGAACTTCCTTAAGGATAAGGGAGAGGATATAAAGAGCTTTGACGTTATCGTGGGAAGAGGCGGACTTCTGAAGCCAATCCCAAGTGGTACCTATACAGTTACTGATAAGCTTATCGAGGATCTGAGGAATGCGGTAGGCGGCGAGCATGCGTCAAACCTGGGCGGTATTCTTGCAAAGGGAATCGCTGACGAGATTGGTGTTCCTTCATTCATAGTTGATCCCGTTGTTGTTGATGAGTTAGATGAGGTGGCAAGGATTTCAGGTGTGCCTGAGCTTCCACGTGTTTCCGTATTCCACGCACTTAATCAGAAAGCAGTTGCAAAGAGATATGCAAAGGAAGTCGGAAAGAATTACGAGGACCTTAACCTTATTGTTGTTCATATGGGCGGCGGTGTTTCGGTTGGTGCACATACCGGCGGAAGAATAGTTGATGTATTCAACGCACTTTCGGGTGAAGGTGCATTTTCACCGGAAAGAGCGGGATCGGTTCCTCCTGCAGCACTTGTTGATATGTGCTTCTCAGGAAAGTATACACAGGCTGAGATAAAGAAGAAGCTTATAGGTAACGGCGGATACAACGCTTACCTCGGAACAAATAATGCTCAGGAGGTTTATAAGCGAAGCCTTACAGATGAGAAGGCAAAGCTTATCTTTGATGCATTTGTTTATCAGGTGAGCAAGGATGTCGGAGCTATGGCTACAGTGCTGAGGGGCAAGGTTGATCAGATAATTCTTACCGGTGGTATCGCACATGGTGAGCAGGTAACAAATGATATAAAGGAAAGAGTAAGCTTTATCGCACCTGTTACAGTTTATCCGGGAGAGGATGAGCTTCTGGCACTTGCACAGGGCGCTCTCAGAGTAATGAATAAGGAAGAAGAGGCGAAGGTATACTAATCATGTTTTATGATATGTTAAGTAAGCATTTTTCGGACAAGATAATAGTTCTTATAGCATCAGCAGTTGCCTTCTTTATTACATTTATCCTTATGGCAAAGCCCTTCGGATTTCTTCCGAGAGACGGTGGAAAGTTTGTAACGGATAAGGATGGAAACAGGGTCGAGGTAAATAAGGCCTCCAGCGGAAAGGTTACAGGAGTGGGACTTCTGCTCGTGATCATTTGGATCGTTTCTGCGGTTCTTTTCCTGCCGCTTCATTGGGCAACGCAGAAGGATTATGTGATATACCTCGTGCTTGCGTTTATAATGATGCTGACAGGATATCTGGATGACTGTGCAAAGGCTCCATGGGGAGAGCTTGTAAAGGGACTTCTGGATTTTGTGCTTGCTCTTGCGGCAGCACTTGTGTTCGTTAAATTCAATGATACAAATGTTTCATTTTTTAAGTGGAATTTTAACATTCCAGTGTGGCTTTATGTTATACTTGCGGTAGCACTTATCTGGGGATCCATAAATGTAACTAACTGCTCAGATGGAGTAGATGGTCTCTGTGGAACCGTAACAGTTATAGAGCTGTTTGCGTTCTCAGTTATATTTGGCAAGGACAACTATATGACAAGCTACACAGCGCTTGGTACAGTGATGGCATTTGTGCTTGTGGGATATCTGGCGTATAACTGGAATCCAAGTACGGTGCTTATGGGAGATGCGGGTTCAAGAACCATAGGATTTTTCCTGGCACTCCTTGCAATGAAGTCAGGACATCCATTTGCATTCCTGCTTCTTTCGCTTGTGTTTATCATTGATGGTGGACTTGGTCTTGTGAAGCTGACACTGCTCAGAACGATTCATGTTAATCCGTTCAAAAACATAAGACTTCCACTTCATGATCATATGAGAAAAAACAAAAATTGGAGCATTCCGAAGATAGTAATCTTCTTTGCTCTTTGTCAGATCATAATGTCTGTTATTACGGGAGTAATAATACATGTATTCAGCAGATAAAACCGTAAAAATCAAAGATTTTGTTTTCGGGGATGGAACTCCCCGTATTTGCGTGCCGATCATCGGAAGAACGGGACGTGAGATTTTTGATGTTGCGGGAAAGATACGAAAAGAGATAGACAGACTCGACGAGAAGTATAAGGATTATCCTGAACTTCGTGTTGCTGTCCTCGAGTGGCGCGCGGACTATTATACAAATATCTCGCAGGCAGAAAATGTATTTAATATTCTGAGGAAGCTTAAAGAGCTTTTTAGCGATCGCATAGTGCTTTTCTCTTTCAGAAGCGAGGAACAGGGCGGCGAGCTGAGACACGACAGAGCCCATCTCAGAATAGGAGATATTATGAGAAATGTAATAAGCTCCGGTTTTGTTGATATGATAGATGTGGAGGCAGTTGCCGGAAACTATAACATAGCAAGAGCAACAATGCGTGCACACGAGGCCGGTATGAAGGTAGTTCTTTCATATCACGATTTCGAGAAAACACCACATGATTCTGAAATAGAAGAAAAGCTGAGACAGATGGAGGTTCTCGGTGGAGATATTCTGAAGATAGCAGCTATGCCAAACAGTAAGTTTGATGTTCAGAGAATGATGGAGCTGAATCAGAAAATGGTAGTGGAAAGAGCAAAGCCTGTTGTGCTGATTTCCATGGGTAATCTCGGAACTATCTCAAGAGTAAAGGGCAAAGAAAGTGGAGCGTGTCTTACATTTGCGACGCTCGGAGAAAAGAGTGCACCGGGTCAGCTGGATGCTGATTACCTTATGACTCTTATGAAAAAGAATATCGGCTAATAAAACGATAATAAGACGAGTAATAAAACGATAATAAACAAGGGACGGTTTTAAGTGAAGAACCGTCCCTGTATTTATTGTGCGCCTAGCGGCGCACGTTTCTAACGGGTTAAAGTCCCGAATCCGCCCGGTAGTGGGAAGGATATAGCCGAAGGCAAGGGTGTCCATCGTG
>CACYJP010000060.1 GCA_902774725.1 uncultured Lachnospiraceae bacterium | reverse complement strand
GAGCTCGCAAAGCTGCTTATTGAAGAGGATGAGAAATGACAAATGCATTTTACAAGACAACTAAAGAATTAGCAGAGCTGGGGCTGGAAGGCCTTCCGAGTGAAATGAAGAGCTCAGATCATCTGATATACAGTTCGCCTGCAACGCTTTATTTTAATTCTCCCGGGGCAAAGGGCTTTGGAGTAAAGAGAGCAGGACTTGCAGTGCCTGAATCGGTGATGCTTCTTGTGTCACCGGGATGCTGCGGAAGAAATACTTCGCTTTTCAGAGTGGAGCCTCAGTACAGAGACCGTTTCTTCTTTTTGATGCTGGATGATACGGATATCGTGACCGGAAGACATCTGACCAAAATACCGCAGGCTGCGGAGGAGGTGCTTGCATCACTCAGCATGCCAAGTGAGGCGGAAATTAAAAAGCCTTCTGCGATAATGATTTGTATCACATGCGTCGATGCGCTTCTCGGAACTGATATGGAGAGAGTTTGCCGTAAGGTAACTGAGAAGACAGGCGTTCCTGCAGTTGCATGCTATATGTATGCACTGACCAGGGAGAAGAGACTTCCTCCTATGGCGGCAGTAAGAACGAGCGTTTATTCTCTGCTTGAAAAAAGAGAGAAAAGAAGCTCTGTGGATATGAATATAATGGGATACTTCACTCCGCTTTTTGATAGCTGTGAGCTGTATGAACTGATGAAGGGAATCGGGATAAAAAACATCCACGAGCTCGCCAGATGTAAAACGATGGAGGAGTATCACGAGCTTTCAAATGCAAACTTCAGTCTGGTCTTAAATCCTGAGGCGAGAGCTGCTGCGCAGGATATGCAGGAGAGGCTGGGGATACCTTTTATAGAGCTTCTGAGACTTTACAGGACAGATAAGATACATAATCAGTACAAGCTCCTCGGACAGGCTCTTGGGGCTGAGATAAAGGATGAAGACTACTATCAGAAGGCAAGAAAAACGATAGATGATTTCAAGGAAAAGTACGGAGCACTTTCCTTCTCGGTGGGAGAGATACAAAATGGTGATCCGATCGAAATGTCACTTATGCTGGTAGAGGAAGGCTTCAAGGTTAAGGAGATCTTTGCAACAGTGGGCGAGCTTAATTTCAGATTTCTGAAAAGACTTTCTGAGCTAAGTCCGGATACAAAGGTTTATTCGAACCTGTCTCCGACTATGATGAATTATGAAATAGGTGGAGCACCGGATGTCTATATCGGTTCGGATGTTAAGTATTACCATCCGGAGGTTCCGGGAATAGAGTGGTGTGATGATAATCAGCCGTTTGGATATGACGCTGTTATAAAGCTGTTTGAAGGCCTTGACTCAGCACTTGCGGAAGAGTAAGAAAAAATAAAGGAAAAATAGTATGAAAAAACTACTCAAATACCTCTCACCGTTCGCACCTGATCAGTCCGGTGCCTGCGGGGTTCTGTATGAGCTTGGAGGGATAATAGTTATATGTGATGCCGGTGGTTGTGCCGGAAATATATGCGGCTTTGATGAGCCTAGGTGGTTTAAAAATAAGAGTGCGGTATTCAGTGCCGGACTGCGTGATATGGATGCGATAATGGGACGTGATGATAAGCTTATAGAGAAGCTGTCGAGAGCACATGAGCAGCTTGGAGCTAAGTTCTCTGCACTTGTTGCAACACCTGTTCCGGCTGTTATCGGAACGGATATGAAGGCTCTTAAAAGAATGGCTGAGAAGAAGCTTGGAATCCCATGTATCGCGGTAAATGCAATAGGTACCAGGTACTATGATGAAGGAGAAAGTGAAGCGTGGCTTCAGCTTTTTGAAACCTTTACAGATGGCGAGGCTGATAACAATGAGTTTGATAACAGAGAGTCTGATAACAGGGAGTCTGGTAATTTAGTGGAGACGATGGCTTCTGAGAAAATCGGTGTCATAGGAGCGACTCCTTTTGAGACCGGATATTCTACTGATAAGCCGCTTAAGTCTTATCTGGAAAAGCAGGGACTAAGTAATACTGTTATTTACACAGTCGGAACAACTCTTGAAGATGTTGAGAAAGCTGCCGGCTGTGAGAAGAATCTCGTAGTAAGTACCGGAGGAATAAAGGCCGCTGATTACCTGAAGGAGAGGTTTGGTGTGCCTTATGAGGTCGGTTTTCCTTTTATCCCGGACGATGTAATAGAGCATGCAAAGGAAAAGCTGGGAAAGATTGCACAGGATTTAGAAAATAAGGTAAAGGTGCTTATAATCCATTCGCAGTTTGCAGCTAATGAGCTGAGAAAGCGTCTCGTTTGTTTTACAAATGAAAGCGGGCTCGGCAAGGGGACTGAGTACAGCTTCGAGGTTGGTACATTTTTTACAATGCTTGATGAATATGCTGAAGCAGGAGATATACATTTTGGTGGTGAAGATGATTTGTGGAGCCTTGCTGCAGAAGGTGACTATGATCTGATCATTGCAGATTCAGATATGGAAAGGCTTATCCGAGCCGCAGGCTACAAGGGTGAGTTTTCAGACTTCCCGCACTTTGCGGTTTCGGGAAGAATGAATGATGATTCGGTGATGTTCTTCTCGTAATCAAGAAAGGAGTCGACATGCTTACAAATATAATAAGAGTATATGGTATAGTCCAGGGCGTCGGCTTCAGACCATTTGTGAGCCGCGTGTGCCTGGCAAATAAAATAACAGGAACCGTTTCAAATAGGGGCTCATATGTAGAGATATTTGCACAGGGTGAAAATGTGGAGAATCTTCTTTCATCGCTTCGTTATAGTGCGCCGGAACGTTCAATGATACTAAATATTATCACCGTTACGACTGATATGCCGCCTTTTGATAGCTTTGAGATAATTGAAAGTGAAAAGGACGAGGGTGATATATTTGTTTCTCCTGATATAGCAATCTGTGACAAATGTAAGGAAGAGCTTTACGATAAATCAAACCGCAGATATATGCATCCTTTTATAAACTGCACAAACTGCGGACCGAGACTTACGATTCTCGACAACATGCCTTATGATCGTGAGAGAACGAGTATGAAGGGCTTTAAGATGTGTCCTGAGTGCGAATATGAGTACACGCATCCTGAGACAAGACGTTACGATGCACAGCCGGTATGCTGTCCGGATTGCGGTCCTACTGTTTATCTTCTGATGAAGAATAATGATGGGAGTGCAGACCTGGAAAATGGTGAAGGAAAGCTTGAGATGACAGACATCCGCGGACGTGATGCAATCCTTATGACCAGGCAGGCGATTACGGAAGGAAAGATCGTAGCAATAAAAGGAATCGGTGGCTTCCATCTCTGCTGCGACGCTAAAAATGAGGCGGCTGTGGCAAGACTAAGAAGACTTAAGCAAAGGCCGATGAAACCATTTGCTGTGATGATGAGAGATACAGATACGGTAAAGAGGGAGTGCAGTATAGAGAACTCTGAGATGTATGAGCTTCTGACAGGACATCAAAAGCCGATAATTCTTATGGAGAGAAAGGCTGATTCTACTCTTGCCGAGTCGATTGCTCCTGATAATCCTAAAGTTGGAGTCATGCTTCCTTATACACCTGTACACTGCCTGCTCTTTGATTATGAAGGAGACAGATCAGTTTCTGACTGTCTTGTAATGACCAGCGCAAATGCATCGGGTGCTCCGATCTGCAGAACAGATGAGGATGCGATAGAAGAGATATCCGGCTTTGTGGATATGGTGCTTTCAAATGACAGAACGATCAGGACGAGAGCGGACGATACAGTTATGGACTTTGCTCTTGGTCATCCATACATGATAAGACGTTCGAGAGGCTACGCGCCGCTTCCGATAATGATCGGAGGAGAGGAGTCGGGCGGCTCGACAATGAGTGGGCATGTGCTCGCCATAGGTGGAGAGCTGAAAAATACATTTGCCATAGCAAAGGATAGTCTTATCTATCCATCCGCATATGTTGGCGATATGGCTGATATCAGAACAGTTAAGGCGCTCGAGGAATCGACTCTCAGAATGCTTGATCTACTCGAAGCAAAGCCTGAGGTGATCGTGTGCGATCTGCATCCGAAGTATAATACTACTATCGTTGCAGAGGAGTTCGGTGAGAAAATGGGTGTGCCTGTGGTAAAGCTTCAGCATCACTATGCGCACATCCTTTCCTGCATGGCAGAAAATGATTATACCGAAGAGGTTATCGGAGTTTCCTTTGATGGTACCGGTTACGGAACCGATGGTACTATCTGGGGCGGCGAGTTCCTCAGATGCTCTGTGAATGACTTCGAGAGACTGTCGCATATCACGCCGTTTATTCAGTCGGGCGGAGACCTCTCTTCGAAGGAGGGCTGGAGAATTGCGGCGGCTATACTTCCTAAGGATAAATGTACCGGTCAGCTCAAGGTCTGTTCTGAAATGGAGTATGATATGCTTAAAAATATGGCTGATAAGGGTATCAATTCCGTGAAGTCAACGAGTGCAGGAAGACTCTTTGATGCGATGAGTGCAGTGCTTGGAATAAGGCGTAGCTCGACCTTTGAGGGGGAGGCTTCAACGTCACTTATGTTTGCGGCCGAGAGGTATCTGAAGAAGCATGGAACCGGTAAGCTGCTTAAGGATATGCTTGAGGAAAGCGTAAGAAATATCAGTTATGATGATACAAACCGTATGCTTCTGGAGCTTGCGGACAGGTACATAGAAGAAGGTGACAGAGATAAAGCGGCGTTTATGTTCCATTTCTATCTGTCCAGGATGATAACAGAGAGATGTCTTAAGCACAGTGCTGAAACACGAATAAAAACTGTAGCCCTGAGCGGAGGAGTTTTCCAAAACAAGCTTCTGCTTTCTATGACAGATAAGAGTCTGAGAGAAGAGGGAATCAGGGTACTAAGACATAGTCTGATCCCGCCTAATGATGGAGGCTTGGCTGTTGGACAGGCACTTTACGGACTTTTTGGAAATTGATGTGATTAAAGAGTAATAATAGATATAATGAGAAGAAAATAGGAGGAGAACAAAATGTGTGTAGGACTTGCTGCAAAGGTTGTAAGTGTAAAGGATGGTACTGCTGTTATTGATGCAAGCGGTGCTAAAAGAGATGTGAGCGCAGAGCTTCTCGAGGATCTTGAACCGGGAGATTATGTTATGGTTCATGCAGGAGTTGCAATAGCAAAAATTACTTCAGATGATGAGACAGAAACTGAAGGCGTTATGGCCGGACTTCCAGTTCACGGAAGATAGGATGCACTTCCTGTTTATGGAAGATAGGATGCACTTCCTGTTTATGGAAGATAGGACTTTCTAGAAATATGCTGATATTTATTGCGAAAAAAGAAATGACAAAAGATGACTAAAAAGGATGATTGAATATGAATGATGTAATTAAGAATGCCCGTGAGATAATCACCGGCTATGATGGTCCGAAGCTTCGTATAATGGAGGTCTGCGGAACTCATACACATGAGATATTTAGACTCGGTATAAGGAGTCTCTTGCCGGAAAGTATAGACCTTATCTCAGGACCAGGCTGCCCTGTGTGTGTTACTCCGGTTGGATATATAGATGAGGCGATTTATCTGGCACTTGAGAAGGGCTGCGTTATATGTACCTTCGGAGACCTGATCAAGGTGCCGGGTACCAAAATGAGTCTTGCCGGAGCAAGAAGTGAGGGAGCTGATATTCGTCCTGTTTATTCGCCGGATGATGCAGTGGAGCTTGCAAGAGAGTTTGCCGAGAAAGCAAAGGCAGAGGGGACAAAGGCTGATGGGGCAAAGGCTGAGGGGGCAGTAGCTGTGAAGCAGGTTGTTTTTCTTGCGGTTGGTTTTGAAACGACCACGCCATCTGCGTGTATCGCTGTGAAAAAAGCAAAGAGGCTTGGACTCAATAACTTCTCGATTCTTACAGCTAACAAGACTATGCCAAGTGCATATGCAAAGCTCAAGGGAAGCGCTGATGCTTTCCTTTATCCGGGACATGTAAATGCAATAGCAGGAAATGCAGTATGCAGAAAACTCGTTGAAGACGGTGTATCGGGAGTCGTTGCAGGCTTTACGGCAAATGAGCTTATGACTGCGCTTGCAGTTACTATAGAGCTTTCCAAGAAGGGTGAGCCGTTCTTCGAAAATTGCTATCCGAGAGTCGTAAAGGAAGAAGGAAATGTTGCAGCTCAGAAGCTTGTAGACTCAGTAATGGAGCCTTGCGACAGTGAGTGGCGAGGACTTGGAATAATTGAAAATTCCGGTATGAAGCTACGCACAGAGTACGCTGATTTTGATGCGAGAATCAAGTACAGTGTTCCTGATATCCAGGGTAAATCGAATCCGGCGTGTCGCTGTCCTGAGATACTTCAGGGCCACTGCAAGCCTACGGACTGTCCGCTTTTCGGAAAGGTATGTAATCCGGTGCATCCTGTTGGGGCCTGCATGGTATCAGATGAGGGCTCGTGCGCTGCGTATTATCATTACGGAGCTACAATCGGAATAGAGGTTTAAACAGTCTGATATAGACGATATATAGATAAGAGAATCAGAAAGGGAGAATAGATAAAACAAATGGAAGAGAAGATTACTCTTGCTCATGGCTCCGGAGGGGTTCAGACAAATGAGCTGATAAACAGTATTTTTAAGAAACATTTTGATAGTCCGTATCTTACGGCTGATGATGCGGCAGTGCTTGATATTCCGGCAGGAAAGGTTGCGATGTCAACGGATGGATTTATTGTTTCACCGTATGAATTTGCGGGCGGCAATATCGGAAAGCTTTCTATCTGCGGTACTGTAAATGATATAGCGTGTATGGGTGCAGTTCCAAAGTATCTGACCTGTGCGATGGTTATAGAAGAGGGATTTCCTATTGCCAAGCTGGATGAGATAGCAGCGGCTATGGCTGATACAGCGAAGAAGGCCGGAGTATATCTGGTAGCCGGCGATACAAAGGTTGCAGGCAAGGGACAGGTAGATAGTATATTTATAACAACAACCGGAATAGGTCAGGTTATCGAAGGTGCAGATACCTCAGGTGCATATGCTAAGCCTGGAGATAAGATAATAGTTACAGGAGATATCGGAAGACACGGATGTACGATCCTGCTTGCGAGAAATGATTTCAAGATCGATGCAGATATCACAAGTGACTGTGCTCCGCTTAATAAAAATGTAGAGGCGGTTCTTGAGGCAACAAAGGATGTGCATGTAATAAGAGATGCGACTCGTGGTGGAGTAGGAACTGTGCTTTATGAGATAGCAGGAGAAAGTCAGGTTGGTATATCACTTGATTATGAGAGTATTCCTGTTGCTGATGGTGTAAAGGGTGTCTGCGGTATGCTCGGACTCGAGCCTCTTTATCTCGCGTGTGAGGGAAGACTTGTGATCTTTGCGCCGGCAGACGAAGCCGATAAAATAGTTGAGGCCCTGAAGAAGTGTGAAAACTCCGAGGGCGCATGTATAATCGGAGAGGTTACTGATGAGAACAAGGGTAAGGTTGTTGTAACAACTGCAGTTGGTGCAAAGACAATGCTTTCAAGGCCAAGTGGAGAGCTCTTGCCACGTATTTGCTAATAAAAGCTGATATCCTTTTTTGGTTGTAATTATTGCTCCGGATTGGTATAATTTTACGTAGATGTCTGGATATGTCAGGGGAGTTATTATGGCATATATACAGATAAAACTTTAATAATAGAAAAGGGAGACAAAAAACTATGAAAAAAGGATTAAAGTTATCAGTAGTCGCAGCAGCAGCTGCAGCAGCAGGAGCAGTTGTTTTCTGGAAGAAGAAAAACTGCAATAAGTGCATCGATTCAGAAGAGGATGAGTTAATGGATGCAACAGGTGATGATGCATTTTCAGAGGTTGCTGAGGTTGCAGAGGATATAAAAGAGGCAGCTAAGGAAGAGGCTGCAAAGGTTGAAGCTAAAGCTGAAGAGGTTAAGGAAGAAGCCAAAGCTGAGGAGAAAGAAGAGAAGAAGTAAGCTTCTTAAAAAATAATCCATGTAAGGAGAAGACTTATGTTCACATGGAATTTTCAGTTGGTATCAAAACCTAGGCTGATAGATTCATTTACTCAGCTTAATCTTGATTCGACTAAGGGGGATATTCTTATAAGAATTCACACGGCAGCTCATTATGCGGATGAGGCTGTCGAGCTTGCTGCGTTTATAAAGGAGCTTGTTCCGGGAGCTATGATTTTCGGAACAAGTACCTCTGAGGTTATCGTGGACGGAAAGCTTCTTAAGGATAGATGCGTTATTTCTGTGACTCAGATGAATGGCGGTACAATAAAAACTGCAATGCTGAATACTTCATCAGAAGGTGGAAGTGGGTTTAAAAGCCCTGATGAACTATGTCAGGAAATAAAGGAAAAGCTCGTATCTCAGGATACCGAGCTTTTACTTGATTTTGTAACTATAGACTATGTGGATGTTGCAGGCTTTGTTGATAAGACAAATGATTATTTCCCGGGAGTTAAACTGATCGGAGGAATTGCTGATTGTCAGGGAAGCAATTTAAGTGAATTTCCGGATGATGCATTTCTTTTTGATGAAAACGGTTGGACAAAAAGCGGAATGCTTGTTGCTTCGATTTCAGGTAAAAATGTTGAGAGCTTAAGTGCTCATGCAACAGGCGTTGAAGCAATTGGTAATGATATGGAGATTACAAATGCACTTGAGGCGTGCCTGATTTCCTTTGATGGAAACGATGCGGGAGCACAGTACAGACGCGGAGTAGGCGAAAAGCTGGTAACTAAACCTGAGATATCAGGACTTTTTCCTTATGCGTATGCGGATGCTCCGGAATTTCCGGTTTTTGTTAAGTATACCGAAGGATGTCTGGAAGACTTCTATCCGGAGGATAATCCGGAGTATAAGGCGTTTTATGATGACAACCCGGAGGTTGATAAGAAAAAACGTCGTAAGCTGATTTTTTGCAATCATAAAGTCAGAAAAGGAAGAAAAGTCTATTTTTGCTTATTCATGTATAGTCAGATCGATTATCTATTCTAATTGTGCCAAGTGGGAGATATCTGCATATGAAAACTCCAATATGTGTGGCTGTATAACCTATGGTGAGATGGTCTACGCTGATGGCAAAAATGTGTTCGTTAACGGAACCTTTGTTGCGACCGTCATAGGAGAAAGAAACAATAATCAGACATATAATCCATATGCATTTATTTATACTGAGGCACTTGCTTATGATAATGAGGAGCTTCTTAAGTATCTGTCTGCGATTGAAAAAGAGTTTGAAGGTAGAGAAGATAATTCTGTGTCAGCTACACTTAAAAATGTAGTCAGGGAGTGCGAGCAAAAGCTTCTTGTTTCTGATACGGCAAATATCCCGAATATCGCTGCACTCAATCTTGATGTGAAAACTAAAGGAGTCGACAGACTCTGCTTAATAGATGTTCTTGATACTATAAGTATGAAGACGGTTTATTCAGATCATTTGATTGATATTACGTTTGGTAATTACATAGCCAAATGTGAAAAGTATGCAAAGGACAATAATTATAACATTTATTATTTAAATCAGTGGAGACTCGCCATTGGTGCCAAATCATACATGGTAACGCTGAAGGAATTCAGCAGAAAGATGGAAGACCTTCAGAAGAGTCTGTTCTATAACATTGAGGAATATATACCTATAGTTCCTGTTTTTTCTGTTATAGATAACTGTACTGTGGAGAATTATATGAATGCCTATAATACGTCTAAAATAAAGATGACTCAGAAGAATCTTCAGTTCTTTGTTATAGATGCCAAGGATCTTCAGCTGGACGACGATATCATTCTTGAGAGATACAAGATGGTAAATGTGATCAATTATGCAATAGCAAATGATAAGGTTGTTCCGCACTATCAGGGCATATATGATAATCAAAATAAGTGTATACATCATTACGAGGCATTAATGCGACTCGAGGATGAGGATGGAACTATCTATTATCCTAACAGCTTTCTAGATGTTGCCAGGACATTTGGCATTCTTTATGACCGGATTTCTTTTATGATGATTAAAAAGGTTCTTGAAAGATTCAAGGATTCTACGAATGTTGGTGTCAGTATCAATATGGGAATGAGAGACATCAGGAATAAAGAAATCGTAGACTACATATATGATTATCTGTCAGTAGTCGAGCATCCGGAAAACTTTATATTTGAACTTCTGGAGAATGAGGATATAGATGATTATAACTTTATGATCAATTTTGTAGATAAGATACATGAATTAGGCGGCAAGGTAGCAATTGATGATTTCGGAAGTGGTTTTTCCAATCTTCAGCATATAATAAGTCTTCAGTCTGACTGTATCAAAATTGATGGATCGATCGTTAGAAAATGTTGTGAAAGTGTTGGTGCTGAAAATATGATCGCACTCATCTCTACATGGAAGAGTCTTACAGATAAATCAATTAAAATAGTGGCTGAATATGTTGAGAATGAAGATATACAGGGAAAGGTTTTGGCTTATGACATCGATTATTCGCAAGGATATCTATTCTCAAAACCGTCACCGGACATAAAAGTTGATTAGGAGAATAATGGCTAGTGAAAAATAAACAGGAAGATGAGAAGCTGATAGGCCTTATTGTCGGCGGAATATCAAATGAGTTTTCAAAAAATATCATAAATGGTGTAGCCGGAGCAATACAAAAAAACAGTGGCGTCAGACTTGCGGTTCTTCCGGGTGAGCTGATGGTAAAGGACTTCCTCGGACAGGGAGTCCTTCAGCATAATGCCATGTTTAACAGTGTATATAATCTCGGCAGTATATGTAAGATGGATGGACTCATCATAGCAATGGGAAGTATAGGATGGCTTCTTGATGAAGAACAGACGAGAAGCTTTCTGGGACAGTTCGATGGGATTCCTACGGTTCTTATTGCTTCGGATTATGAGGATTATACAACCGTAAATTATGATAACAAAATGGGAATCAGCCAGGCGATTGACTGTCTTGTTGGAACCTATGGGTTCGACAGGATAGGTATGATTGGTGGCTATGATGAAAATGTTGATGCTATACGAAGGAAGAATATCTTTATTCAGTGTATCGAGGAAAATGGAATTAAATTCACTGATGATATGTATGTGGCTTCAGATATGTCAGAAAATTCTGAAAAGGCTGCCAGGGAGCTTCTTCGTAATAATCCGGGACTTCAGGCTGTGTTCTGTGTCAATGATGCAACTGCAGCCGGTCTTTATAATGTCCTGAAAAGTGAAGGGATACGTATTGGAAAAGACATAATGGTTTTCGGCTTTGACAATACACATAAGGCTTCTATTATGAGTCCTCCGCTTTCTTCTATAGGTCCGGATGATATGTCACTTGGACAGAAGTCATATGAACTTCTTATGGCAAAGATAAACAGAGAAAAGGTTGAATCAGCTGAGGTACCGACAAGACTTCATGGACGTGAATCTCTGGAATACGAAAAGTATGATTATACTCAGGCTGATCTGAGCAAGATGGACGAAAGAATCATAAACAGAATGTTTGATGATTGTTTCTACAGATATGCCAGTGAATCTGCAGGTAGGGATAGTGTAAACTTAAGGAGACTCTTTTATGAGATAATAACAAGGATTTTTATCGGCCTCAGAAGACGATACATAGGAGTAGATGAGTTCGATGAGATTGGTAATCTGATAGATATTTTGTTCTCAAACGGTGCGATGGAATATACCGATGTATGGACATTTCTAAGATGTGTTTACAAGCTTCAGACCGGAATAAATAAGCAGCAGATAGGAAGAGAAAATGTTTTTGTTAACAGACTCTTTTTGAGGATGAAGGACGATGCGCTCAAGTCGGTTTCTGATATGGCCACAAAGGATAGATATGATAACCTTCTTTTCAGAGGGCAGCTCAGGAGATTTATTATAAAGGGGATGGGCTATCAGGGAGATAAGAAGAAAATACTCCGTGAGGTTATGGAGTCAATCAATATGCTGAACGTAAAAAATGCGGCATTTTATCTCTTTGACAAGCCTGTTTCAAAAGATGATATAGAAGGCTTTAACTATCCGGATAAAATACTTCTTAAGAGTGTTGTTAAATCCGGAGAGGTTTATATCATTCCGGAAGAGAAGCAGGAAAGAATGCTTTCTGAGATATATTTACAGAGAGAAATCAGAACATACAATATCCAGTTTGTTACATTTCCTGTTTTCTTTGAAAATGCATTTTATGGATTTCTGTTATGCGAGCTGACCGATGAACTATTCGATCAGGGAGAGCTCATATCAAACATAATGGGAACAATGATTCGTATACTGAGAGAGTCATAACAATAAACTAATGCGCTTTGTTTTGCGGCAGGGCGCATTTTTTAATTATCATTTCAGTCAAAACAGATAATATGGTACAATAGTAATTAGTGATTTAATAAGGAGGATATACATCTGTGAGAAAGCTTACACCTAAGGGTAGTATGAATGACAGAATTGATACTGTTTTATATAAATTTAGATCCAGGATGAAGTCGTATCCACCGGGAATGTGTCCGATATCGCTATATCGTTCACTCCTTCAGATATCGATGAATCAGTCCTGCGGCAAGTGCGTTCCTTGTAGGGACGGACTTATTGAAGTGGATCGTATGCTTCAGAGTATACTTGCAGGCTCAGCTGATGAGACTGTTGTTGAAAAGCTCGAGAAGATGTGTGAGATGATAGCGAGAACATCAGACTGTGCTGTTGGTATATCTGCAGCTCATCTGATACTTGACAGTATCCATCAGTTTGCTGATGAATACGAGAGCCATGTAAAGGAACATAGATGTATTCCGGGCGTAAAGCAAACAATACCATGTGTTACGCTTTGTCCTGCACATGTAAATGTTCCGGGATATATAGCGCTTATTAAGGAAGAGGATTATGCAGGAGCGGTAAAGCTGATACGTGACAGGAATCCGTTCCCGACTGCGTGCGCATATGTCTGCGAGCATCCGTGTGAAACCAAGTGCAGACGTGCGATGGTGGATGATCCGATAAATATACGTGGACTTAAAAAATATGCTGTTGATGCTGTGGCTGCGGACACAGTAGAAAATCCAAAGAAAAATGTATCTACCGGTAAAAAGGTATCGATAATAGGAGCCGGTCCGTCCGGTATGACTGCGGCATATTATCTCGCGCTGATGGGCCATGCAGTTACTGTTTATGATGAGCATGAAGAGGCAGGCGGTATGCTCCGTTATGGAATTCCTGAGTATCGTCTTCCTAATTTGGAGCTTGATAAGGATATAAGAGCTATCATGGCTGCCGGAGATATCGATTTTAAGGGCGGAGTCAAGGTAGGAAGAGATATAACATTTGAGGAAATAAGAGAGGCTTCTGATGCGGTATTCATTGGTATCGGTGCTCAGATAGGAAATCGTATGCCTGTTGATGGTGCAGACTCCGGAAATGTAATTCCGGCCGCTGATTTTCTACAGCTTGTTTCCAAGGGTGAGATAAAGAGTCTGGCCGGAAAAAGAGTTGCTCTTATCGGTGGCGGAAATGTAGCGATGGATGCAGCCAGAACAGCTGTACGTCTTGATGCTGAAACCGTTCATCTGTTTACGAGAAAGAGAGATGATTATACGGCTCTCAAGGAAGAGATGATCGATGCTATGCAGGAGGGCGTTCGCTTCAGAACGCTGCTCAGCTTCTTAAATATCGAAGCTGATAAAGAGACAAATGATGTTTGTGCTATATGGCTTCAGCCGCAGATAGTTGGTGAATATGATGAATACGGAATGATGACGACGGAGCATTCGTCAAATTATCCTTATCGATTCAAGTGCGATTATCTGATTCTTGCTGTAGGTCAGAAAAGTGATACAGAATGCTTTGAAGCAGCCGGAATCCCTACGGAGAGAGGCAGAATAGTTGCAAATGAAGAGTGTATGGTAAGTGAGTCGGATGGTAGTTTTTCGGGTGGTGACTGCGTGACCGGACCTTCGACTGCAATTAATGCTGTAGCTGCCGGACAGGTTGCGGCCTACAACATAGATGAATATCTGGGATATCATCACAAGGTAAATACTGATGTTGAGATTCCTGTTGCTCTTCCAAATGCCTGTATCCCAACAGGAAGAGCTGAAATAGAAGAGAAGGACCCGTATGACAGAAAAGAAGGCTTTGAGCTTGCGGAGCTTCCGATGACCTATGAAGAGGCGATGAGAGAATCCTCACGCTGCCTCAGATGTGATCACTATGGATGTGGTGTTTTGAAGGGAGGTCGCGGCGATGAGTGATATGGTAAAAGTTGTCATTAACGAAATCGAAATAGAAGTAAAAAAAGGAACAACTATTCTTGATGCGGCCACCTTGAACGGAATTGAGATACCGACGCTTTGTTATCTCGTCGGTGTTTCCGATGTGGGAATGTGCAGACTCTGCATGGTTGAAGTAGAAGGCTATGAAAGCTTTCTTCCTGCATGCCGTTCTAAATGTGTGGATGGTATGGTAATCACAACTGAGAGTGAAAAGCTTACAGAGTATAGAAGAGAGATACTGAATCTTCTTCTGGCAAATCATAAGCTTCAGTGTATGAACTGTCCTGCAAACGGAAATTGTAAGCTGCAGTATTTCAGTAATCAGTATTCAGCGGACAAGTCTGTTTACCAGGGCTCTGCCGTAATCACAGGAGATCCTGCAACATCCATTTCCGATGACAATCCATATATCAGCTTTGATTCTGAAAAATGTATCCAGTGTCAGCGCTGTGTAAATGTCTGTCACAATATATCCTGTAATGGAGTGCTTATCGGAGAAAGCATCGGAAATAAAACGAAGATACTTCCTGCTTTTGGCAAGGATTATAAAACCAACGGCTGTGAGTCCTGCGGTAACTGTACGAGCGTATGTCCTACAGGAGCGCTGTTCCTGAAGAGAAAGAAGACCTACAGAAGCTGGGAGACATCACGTGTGCTTACTACGTGTCCACACTGTGCAACGGGCTGTCAGTTTAACTTTGTACTTAAGGGCGACAAAATAGTTGACGTTGAAACAGTAGATGGTCCTGCAAATCACAGAAGACTCTGTGTAAAAGGACGAAGCGGAAGCTATGATTTTGTTTATTCAAAGGATCGTCTTACAAGGCCGCTTATCAAGGACAGAGAGACAGGAGAGTTCAGAGAGGCTTCCTGGTATGAGGCGATTTCATATACTGCAGAAAACTTCATGAAGATAAAGGAAAAATACGGCGGTGAGGCACTTGCCGGTTTTGCCTGTTCTCGTTCCTCGAACGAGGATATATACATGGTTCAGAAGATGGTAAGAACATGCTTCGGATCAAACAATACCGATAACTGCGCGAGAGTATGTCACTCTGCGACAGTTGCCGGACTTGCAAGGACTCTTGGTTCCGGAGCGATGACCAATCCGATATCGGATATCACAAAGGGTGTCGACTGCATCCTTCTGGTTGGTTCCAATCCTGAGGAGGCTCATCCGGTTGTAGGAATGAGAATCCGAAAGGCTGTAAAGAACGGTACACGTCTTATCGTGGTCGATCCTCGTGATATAGGTCTTACGAAGCATGCCGATATACATCTTAAAATAAGACCTGGAACAAATGTTGCATTTGCGAATGGTATGATGCATGTGATGATCAAGGAAGACCTGATTGACCATGATTATATAAATGAATTTACAGAAGGCTTTGAGGAGCTGAAGAAGCTTGTCGAGGATTACACTCCTGAGAAGGTGGCAGAGATATGCCATATAGATCCGGATAAGCTTATTGAAGCGGCGCGTATGTATGCGACTGCTGAAAAGGCACCTATCATTTACTGTCTTGGAGTTACTGAGCATTCTAGCGGTACTGAAGGTGTTATGTGTATGTCCAACATGGCTGCAATCTGTGGCAAGATAGGAAAAAGCGGATGCGGTGTTAATCCGCTTCGAGGACAGAATAATGTTCAGGGTGCCTGTGACATGGGCGCTATTCCGACGGACTATCCGGGATATCAGAAGGTTGATAATCCTGAGGTACAGAAGAAGTTTGAAGAAGCATGGGGAACCAAGCTTAGTTCCAAGCCGGGACTCAAGGCTACTGATGTTTTCCCTGCTGCAATAGAAGGAAAGATAAAGGGACTTTATATCTGCGGTGAGGATCCGATAGTTACAGATCCGGATACACACCATATAGAAAAAGCACTTGAAAGTCTTGACTTCCTGGTAGTGCAGGAGCTGTTTATGACAAAGACTGCCCAGTATGCAGATGTTATTCTTCCGGGTATCAGCTATGCAGAGAAGGAAGGTACATTTACCAATACAGAGAGGCGTGTGCAGCGAATTCGAAAGGCAGTTACGCTTCGTGGTGATATGAGACCTGATACGGATATTATTATTGACCTTATGAACGCTATGGGTTACAGACAGAAGTTTATGACTCCGGCAGAGATTATGGATGAGGTAGCAGAGGTTACGCCAAGCTTCCACGGAATCAGTCATGAGAGACTGGATAAAGAGGGTGGAATTCAGTGGCCATGTCCTGATAAGGATCATCCGGGTACTCCGATTCTTCATGTTGGAAAGCCGGTCAGAGGAAAGGTGCTTCTTTATCCTGCAAAGTTCCGTGAGTCTCAGGAGCTTCCTGATGAGGAATATCCATTTATCCTGAGTACCGGTCGTATACTGTATCACTATAATAATGTTGCTATGACAGGACGTTCGGCCGGACTTGTAGATCTGGCAGGAGAAGGCTTTATCGAAATAAACTACCGTGATGCGGAACGTTTAGGAATAGAGAACGGTGAGAGAATCAAGGTGAGCAGCCGAAGAGGTGAGATCACCGCAACTGCTCGCGTCGGAAGAAAGGTATCGGAGGGAGAGACCTGGATGCCATTCCATTTCGAGGATTCACCTGTAAATATACTTACTAATGCGGCACTTGATGATATAGCTCGAATTCCGGAATATAAGGTTTGTGCGGTTCGTATTAGTAAATAATGTACTTTGCTTTTAAGTAAAAAATGCACTGTGCATATAAGTAAATAATAATGCTAAAAAGGCAGGTATAGTTTAAATGCAAAATAATAATACAGTTTCTAAAAATAGAGTTGCATCAGTGCTTAGGTTTTTTGATGGCAGTCTCAGGTCAGATCTTCTGATCATGGTTGTTTTCTGCTTTGCAGGCGTGCTATGCAAAAAGCTTATCAATCCTGTGGCAAATGCTATTACCGGTGCTCTTCATATACCAGGTGGTATATCGACCGCGGTAGCTCTGATGTTTCTAGTTATTGCTGCTTCACTTACGAAAAGAAAGTGGAGCGCAAGTGCTATGGGTATGATGCAGGCTGCAATGGCTCTTGCAATGGGCTCGATGGGCAGCATGGGACTCCTCAGGCCTCTTGCATATCTGATTCCGGGTATCGTAATTGATCTAGTGATGCTTATTCCTGAGGGTATGTCAGGTGGATTATTTACAAGCAGAGCAAAGGCATTTTTTGCCAATATACTTAGCTCTGTTTCAGCTGCGCTTTTTGCAGATCTTGTAGTGTTCCATCTTCCTACGAAGCCTCTTATGGCATATCTTTGTGTTGCTGCACTTAGTGGTGCTGTGTGCGGATTCGTGGCTGGGGCAGTTGTTGCACCGATAAAGGATGCTGATGATCATGGCGGAGATAATGAGTGATAAGCCGGAGATGAGAATAGAAGATGAAAATATAAGACGAGAAGAGAGAAAAATGAAGAAGGATAAAAAATTAATCATAATAGTAATAATTGTTTTATGTGCTATATCTGCTTGTACATTTTGGTGGTATCTGAGCAGTCGTTCAGAAAATAAAGAAGCTGCGCTTACAGTTGTTTCCGGTGGAAGCGAGAAGGAAGTCGATGTGGATGGCCTTTCGCTAACACATTTCAGCGGAACAGTTGTAAATGGAAAGGGTGAAAAGAAGGATATCGAGGCTGAGGGCGTAAAGCTTTCTGATGTTATAGATGCGTCGGATTATTCTGAGGTTACGGTTACAGCTGATGATTCTTACTCTGCAAGTGTAAAGAAGGAAGAGCTGGAAAATGCATGGCTTGAGGTAAATAAAGGTGAAGTGACACTTTATGTTTTCGGAGATGAGAATTCAAAGAGAAATGTAAGGAATGTTGTGAGGATCGAGGCTAAATGACAGGATACTCAGCGGTGATTCTTGCCGGTGGAAAAAGCAGCAGGATGGGGCAGAAAAAGGCCACGCTGCAATACCGAGGGAAAAGCTTTATAGAGATAATTATAGATAAGCTGTCTGATGTGGGAATCGATGATATAATGGTTTCCGGTTATGAATACGTGGATGACAGATGCAAGCTTGTAAGTGACATTTATCTGAACAAGGGACCGCTTGCCGGTATTCATGCCGCCCTGCAGGCGTCTGTTAATGAATCTGTTCTGGTGATAACGGAGGATGCTCCGCTTGTGAGTGCTTCTTTTATCAGGGAACTTATGGAGGCACATAGCAGGAACGATTCGAGGATTACGGTTGCAGCTTGCGGTGGAAGAATGCAGCAGCTACTCGGAGTGTATGACAAGGAACTCGCACCGATATGTGAGGAGCTGCTGGGCGAAGGCAGGGCTACTGTGAAGTCACTTATTGAGAGAGTGGGATGTGAAAAACTCACATTTGACGGTGATGAAATAATTATAAGAGGGTGTAACACCCCTGAAGAGTATAATGCTTTATCAAAATATATATAAAATGACTTAGGAGAGAATGACAGAATGAACATCGAGGGATTGACTGAAAGAATACTAGATGGATATAGGATTAAAAGAGAAGATTCAGAAATAATAGAATTATTAAAGTCAGCTGAGCTGGAGGAACTATTAAAAGGGGCTGACATTGTGAGGGAAAAGTACTCGGGCGATAGGATAGATCTTTGCTCGATAATAGCGGGAAAAAGCGGTAACTGTGGCGAGAACTGTAAGTTTTGCGCCCAGTCTGCATTTAATCATACTTCGTGTGATGTTCACCCGTTACTTGACTATGATGAGATATATAAAGTGGCACGTTCGAATGAGGAGGAAGGTGTTAACAGATTTGCAATTGTTAATTCCGGAAAAGGTCCATCGGACGAGGACTTTGAGAAATTGATAAGGATATATAAGAGACTTAGTGAGGAGTTAAATATCTCTCTTTGTGCTTCTCTGGGATTCCTCACTCAGGAACAGTTCGACAGACTGTATGCAGCAGGAGTAAGGAGATATCATAACAATATAGAAACCTCCAGAGGATATTTTGATAAGATATGTACCAGTCATAGCTTTGATGACAAGGTTGAAAATATCAAGCGTGCTAAAAAAGCGGGACTTGAAGTTTGCTCTGGTGGAATAATCGGAATGGGTGAGGATATAGATGACAGGATTGAGATGGCATTTGATCTTCAGGAGCTCGAAATCAGCTCAATTCCGATAAATACACTTATTCCAATAAAGGGCACGATGCTCGAGGGAGTGAAGCAGCTAACAGAAGCTGAGATACTCAGAACTGTTGCGATTTTCAGATATATAAATCCTGAAGCAGATATACGTCTTGCTGCGGGAAGAGGACTTATGGAAAATGAAGGTGAGAAAGCATTTGTTGGCGGAGCTAATTCTGCTATCACAGGAAATATGCTTACAACCTCCGGGGCTACTATCAGGAGTGATATGGTGCTGGTAAAAAGTATGGGTAGGACTGTAAAGGACTAAAGAGATGGAAGATGAGAAGAGAACCGATGAGAAGAAAAACGGTAAGAAGAAAACCGGCATCGGGGATATAGTTAACAGTATAATAGCACTGATAAGCAGTCAGATCGTTCTGGGCGGACTTATGGCATTTCTGGGACTCAGGGTTGCACTTAGTCCTGACAGTGCGCCGAAAAAAATAGCCTGGGGACTTGGACTGGCTATACTTATTGCGACCGTGGGACTTCTGATTGGGTTCATAAGCACCAAAACCTTTAATCGTTCTAATCTGCTTCCGATTGTCGAAACATTTATTTTTATGATACTCGGCGCATGCATGATCATTTTTGCAAAAAAATTCGGTGTTATGCTGGAAGAAACCGTATGCTTTGCAATCATCATAAGCAGTGTTATCAATCTTCTTTGTCTGAAAAACTTAAATGATATTCAGTCAAAGTTAGATGCCCGGATGGAGGCACAACGCGCAAGGAGAAGTGAGAATGCGGTCCTTCAGGAGGTGGGCGATGCCGTCAGAGCTGATTTTGATAAATATAACGGTGAATTTGTAAATGCTGCAAATCATGTAAAGGGTAAATTTGGTAAGACTACGATGGGGCAGATAATCCTGAATGTCATGCTTATAATTATCGCGATTGTTATGCTTGTAACTCGTTTTAGCGATGCTGGTAGTATCTACTTAATCTCCGGAATAATAATGGTGCTGAGTGGACTGAATGAGATCGTGCTTGGTATCCGCAGCATCAGAGAGAAAAAAAGAGCTGATAAGCTGGAAGCTGAATAAAGCCGGAAGTAGAATAAAGCTGGAGGCGTTATGAATATATATGTTGATTTTGATGATTGTCTCTGTGAGACAGCCCGTTATTTCTCTAAACTTTTAGCAGAGATGTTCGGTAAAAATGTTCCATATGAAGAGATTAATTATTTCAATCTGCAGGAGTCCTTTTCACTGACGGATGAGGATTATGATCGGATGATGACGTGGGCCCATAAGCCGGAGGAGTTATTGTCGATCGAGGAGACACCGGGAGCTGTAGATACAGTTAATAGCTGGATAGATGAGGGACATGACGTGTCTGTTATAACGGGCCGTCCGTTTTTCGCTTACGAGGCGTCAAGAAAGTGGCTTGATCAGCACGGACTGGAACGTGTTAAGCTGTATTGTCTCGATAAGTATGGACGGAAGAATTTTATAAAGGACAGCACCTTCAGTCTGCAGCTCGAGGATTATTACAAAATGCATTTTGATT
>CACYJP010000059.1 GCA_902774725.1 uncultured Lachnospiraceae bacterium | reverse complement strand
AAACTCGCTGAGAAGTCTTGTATATTTTTCTTTATTGCCTTCAGCAAGCTCTTTTGCCTGCTCAAGAGCTTCCTGCATCTGTTTACTTCCGCGTCTGTTCTTTTTCGGAACCGGCTTCGGTCTGTTCTTATCAGCTTCTGCAGGATCAATATTGATTTCTTCTCCTACGTTCACGTTAGTCCCCCCGCTTTCATCGCCTTCAGTTGCGATGATTATTTGTTCCTTAGGAAGCTTCTCACCTTCTTTTTCTTCCTTAAGATTCTTGAGCTTTTCGTTCATCGATCTTTTTGCCATTAATTTTCACCTCTTTTGTCTTCTTTGTTTAGGAAAATGTTATCCAACTCATCAGTTAATGATTTCAAGGTAGAAACAACCTTTTTATAATCCATTCTCTTTGGTCCTATGATACCAATTGTACCCTTGGCACCCTCCGGCAACTGATAAGTAGAAGTAATAATGGAACAATCCTTGATGTTTTGTACAGGAGACTCATCTCCTATATAGATCTGAATATTATGTTCTCCATCCTCTGATTTTAGAGTTTCATCTGCAAGAGCATCCAGACCTGTTTGTTCCTCAAATGTTTCAAGCAGTGCTGTGGCTTTTTCCATATTGCCAAGCTCCTGATATTTCAGGATGTTCGATGCACCACTTGTGTAAATCTTCATTTCCTCGGCTTCTTTAACAGCATCTACAATTCCTTCAAATATGCTTTCAAGAATATCCGCATAATCTCCGGCTTGCTTCTTCATCGTCTGCATAAGCTCAAGATTTATCTGATCAACCGCAACCCCTTGAAGAAATGTATTAAGAAGTATGTTGAACTTCAGTACCTCTTCATTAAACAGTGGTCTGGAAACCTTGATCAGCTTATTCTTTGCTATATTGTCTCCGACTACAATTACTGCAACAAGCTTTTCTTCATCCACCTGAGATAATTGAATAAACTTAACCTGCTTGTTCTGAAGCATAGGTGATGTAACCATCGTAGCATACTGAGTGTTGTATGCCAGCACCTTCGCAACCTGCATAAGAAGTGCTTCAAGCTTATCAACTCTCTCGAGTAAGGCACCTTCTTTTCTTTCAGCCTCACCCTTTTCATTCATTACCTTATCAACATAGAACCTGTAGCCCTTGTCTGTAGGTATTCTTCCGGCAGATGTATGTGGTTGTACTATATATCCGAGTTCTTCCAGATCAGACATCTCATTTCTAATCGTAGCAGAACTGAGATTCAAATCAGAAAGCTTGGATATAGTTCTTGAACCAACCGGCTCGCCTGTCTCAAGATAATTGGAAATGATCACTCTGAGGATGGTCTGTTTTCTATCATCAAGATCGTACTCCAAATCCTGAATCATACTATCACCATCCTTTATTAAATTATCTTGTTAGCACTCAAAATAAAAGAGTGCTAATCACTCTTTTAAATTTACAACTTTAATCAAGATATGTCAAGGAGTATTTCCCCTTTTTCTTAAATTCAATTCTTATCCAGAATAAAGTCTGATAGTATGTAATTGCTGACATCAATACCTTTATCTGTGAGCATCACACGATTGCCCTCAGCCTTCATAAAGCCTTGATTTATGTACTTATTTATAACGTCTCCGTATAATTCAAACATATCTCTGTTGAACCTGAGTATGAACTCTTCTCTGCTCACTCCTGCAGTCATTCTAAGTCCGAGATACATAAACTCTTCTATTCTTTGGTCAATATAAACAGTCTGAATATCTTCTCTGAGAATTCCGGTTGCACTGTCATATAGTCTGACTCTGTCAGTATCCTTTGTAAGCTCATCTCTAACGTCTTCACATATTTCTATATAATTATCAAGATTCTTGATATTGTTGAATCTTTCTCCCTTAAAATATGAAGCAGCACCTATACCAAAGCCTATATACTGCCCGCCTGTCCAGTATACCTTATTGTGCTGGCTTTCAAGTCCCGGCAGAGAATAATTAGATATCTCATATCTCTTATAACCGGCAGCCTTAAGTACCTTCTTAGTCATCGAATACATCATTCTGTCTGTATTCTCATCAGGGATAAGTGCAAGCATATCCTCTCTCTGACTAAGAGGAGTTCCCTCTTCAACCTGAAGTGAATAAACAGAGATATGCTCCGGCTTCATCTCAGTTACCTTTGTAAGTGTATCTACAAGCGTATGAACATCCTGTCCCGGAAGACCACTCATAACATCTACACTTATATTTCTAAAGCCTGCTCTTCTGGCATATTCAAAACCCTGAAGGAATTCTTCATAATTATGAATCCTACCGATTCGCTTAAGTATCACATCATCAGCTGACTGAAGTCCGATGGAAATTCTGTTGATACCGTAATCCTTATAGGCAAGTAAATCAGTATATTTAATAGTACCGGGATTTACTTCGATTGTAATTTCAGGAAATCTATCTACATTAAATATATGCTTTACAGTATCAAGCACCTTGCCGATCATAGCTTCATCCAATACAGAAGGTGTTCCACCTCCGATATATATGGTTTTTACCGTATATCTGTCAGCAAAAGGCTTATACATACGTATTTCACTCATAAGAGCGTTTATATACTGTATCTGCTTTGTATTTGTTTCATCTGCAAATGAAAGAAAATCGCAGTACATACATTTATGCTTGCAAAATGGTATATGTATATATAAACTAAGAGCTTTTTTCATACTTCCCCCCGGGAGCCTGTTGGCTCATACTCAGTCGATTAGTCTTCATCATCCAGCTTAAGAACTGCTGTAAACGCCTGCTGAGGAACATCGACAGATCCAACCTGACGCATCCTCTTTTTTCCTTCCTTCTGTTTTTCAAGAAGCTTTTTCTTACGTGATATATCACCACCGTAGCATTTTGCAAGGACATCCTTTCTAAGAGCCTTTATAGTCTCTCTCGCAATAACCTTGCTTCCTATAGCTGCCTGAATCGGTATCTCAAACAGATGTCTCGGAATCTCCTTCTTAAGCTTCTCACACATCTTTCTTCCACGTTCATAAGCAGAATCCTTGAAAACGATAAAAGAAAGAGCATCTATTCCTTCACGGTTGATAAGTATATCGAGCTTAACAAGACTTGATTTCTTGTAACCCTTTAACTCATAATCAAATGAAGCATAGCCTCTTGACCTTGACTTAAGTGCATCGAAGAAATCATATATTATTTCATTAAGAGGCATCTCATACTTAAGAAGAACACGTGTTTCTTCCAGATATTCCATACTCTTATATATACCTCTTCTTTCCTGACAAAGATTCATGATCGCACCTGTATAGTCTGAGGATGTCATTATCTCCGCATCAACATATGGCTCCTCCATATAATCAATCTCAGAAGGATCAGGAAGATTAGATGGATTGGTAAGCTCTATTATCTCTCCATCAGTTTTATAAACCTTATATACAACAGACGGTGCTGTTGTAATTATATCCAGATTGTATTCTCTTTGAAGTCTTTCCTGAATAACCTCAAGATGTAAGAGCCCGAGGAATCCGCATCTGAAACCAAAGCCGAGTGCTATACTCGTTTCAGGTTCATAAGAAAGTGAAGCATCGTTAAGCTGAAGCTTTTCAAGAGCATCCTTAAGCTCCTGATATTTTGCACCATCCTCAGGATAGATACCACAATAAACCATCGGCCTTGCTTTTTTGTAACCAGGAAGTGCCTCATCGCAGAGATTGTCAGCATCAGTTACTGTATCACCAACCTCCGTATCTCGTACATTTTTAAGAGAAGCAGTTATATATCCGACCATTCCGGCGCTTATTTCCTCCTGAGGTATAAACTGTCCGGCACCAAAGATACCAACCTCAACAACCTCAGCCTCTGCCCCGGTCTGCATCATATGTATACGTGAGCCTTTTTTGACAAAGCCATCAAATACTCGGCAAAATATAATAACACCCTTATATGAGTCATAAAGGCTGTCAAAAATAAGAGCCTTGAACGGCTTATCATTATCTCCCGTCGGTGCAGGAATCTTCTCAACTATTGATTCCAGTACATCTTCGATATTCAGACCGTTCTTGGCTGATATACGTGGTGCATCCTCCGCAACTATACCAATAACATCTTCTATCTCAGCTACAACCCTGTCCGGATCAGCTGATGGAAGATCGACTTTATTGATAACCGGGAATACCTCCAGATTATGATCTATCGCCATATATACATTTGCAAGTGTCTGCGCCTCGACTCCCTGTGCGGCATCAACAACAAGCACTGCTCCTTCACATGCAGCAAGTGCACGCGAAACCTCATAATTAAAGTCAACATGCCCCGGTGTATCTATAAGATTCAGGATGTATTCCTCACCATCCTTTGCCTTATAAATGATACGTACAGCCTGAGACTTAATAGTTATTCCTCTTTCCCTCTCGATATCCATATTATCGAGAACCTGCTCCTGCATCTCTCTTTCGGTAAGTGTTCCGGTCATCTCAATGATACGGTCTGCAAGTGTAGACTTACCGTGATCTATATGAGCAATTATACAAAAGTTTCTTATTTTATTCTGATTCAGGTGTGACATTTTAAATAAATCCTTTCATGCCGTAAGCTGATTATTTTGTATTGACAAGCTGCTTCTTAACCAGCTCAGCAAATCTTCCGTTTTTGTCCATAAGCTCTTTATATGTACCCTCTTCAACTATTTTTCCATTATCGAACATAATTATTCTGTCAAAGTTTTCTACAGTTGAAAGTCTGTGAGCAACCATAACTACCGTAGCCCTCAGATTGTTAATACTTTCAAGAACCTGACTTTGAGTTATATTGTCGAGAGCTGATGTTGCCTCATCAAGAATCAACACACTTGGATGGGTAACCAAAGCTCTTGCAATAAGTATTCTCTGTCTTTGTCCACCGGAAAAACCACTCGAACTTGATTCAGATATCTCAGTATCAAGACCAAGAGGAAGTGTTCTTATATAATCACCGATAGCAGCCTTATCAACCGCATCCCAGATCTTCTCATCACTTACAGGTCCCTGAGAAGTAAATGTTACATTTGATCTGATTGTTCCCGGGAAAACCTTACTGAACTGGAATACAGATCCGATACTTCTTCTGAGAGACTTTAGATTGAGAGAATTAAGCGGTTTATCATCATAATATATAATTCCTTCATCAGGCTTTTCAAATCCGATAAGGAGCTTGAGAAGTGTGCTCTTTCCACAGCCGCTTTCTCCAACTATAGCAACCTTCTCACCACGCTTTATATCAATTGAAACCTTATCTAAACAGCCTCTGCTGCTTCCCTCGTATTTAAAGGATACATTATCAACCTTGATACTGCCGTTAAGGCTTCGGACATATTCAAGTATGTTCTGTTGCTCATTTTCAGCCTTAAAAATAGGCTCAACATTTTTTGAAAGCGTACTCATAAGGAAGATGTTATTCATCATATCTGTCAGACTAGTAACAACGGTGATTACAAGTGCATATGATGAAACAAATGTCATATAGTCCGCTTTAGTCAGATGGCTTGAAGAAGTAATTCCTAAAAGAGTTATTGTACTCCAGGAAGAAACAGCCGTAATAATAACATTTTGATATTTAAGGAAAAACGGCTGTTTAAAATTATACTGCAATGTTTTTCTGTAGAGCTCAGCCCATTTAGAATAAACGTATTGTTCTGCACCCATACCCTTAATCTTCTGTATTCCTCTTATCGACGAATAAAGAAGATTGGTATTTTCCATATCTACTTCAAGAGTTCTTGACTGATTTATTGCATAGCTTATGGCAGCTATGATAGATACGATTATCTTGAGTCCGAGGAAAATAATAGCCGGTAAAAACAAAGCCTTCGCTATAGAGTTCATCTGGAATAGATAAATAATCGAAAATGCGAGATCAAGTACGACATCCATAAAGATACCGAGTATCATTTCAGATAATCTTCCGCAGCTGTATATTCTCTTGGAAAGTCTTCCTGATGAGTTCTTTACGAAAAAATTCTGAGGCAGATGAAGTACTTTCGCCATAATAGCCGATTGCATCTTCATAGATACTCTGATTTTAACCTTTGAAAGCGTAAGGTTTTTAACCATAGTGAGTATCGCTCTAATCATCGTAACTAAAATAAACAAAATGAGAGCTATCTGAAAGCCTGCAAAAAATGTTTTTTTATCCGGTATATATACATTATAGACCCATCGATTGATCTTAGGCATGATATAACCCAGCAAAACAATTATGAGAGTTGCAAGAGCAAGCTTCATCAGGTCATATATAGTGAGGTAGCTGATAACATTGGATATAAATGTACCTACTATTGTCTTTCCTTCTTTAATCGGTCTGTTAAATACATAACAGCCATTTTTAAGCTTTTTACAATAATCAGCTGTAGCCATGCCTGATTTGTTCTCTGAAGGACAATACCATCTGTAGCCAAGAATAGACGGAGTAAGCGCAACTGCCTTTCCATCCTCTCTAAATGCAAGTATATACTCGGTCTTTTTTCCGATATAAGAAGTAATAGAATCCGAATAATCGTACATCATTCCTAACGGGTCAAGCATAGAATCAATCAAAGAATTGATGGTAAGATGTCCAAATTGTCTCGGAACAATGATACCGAATTTATTAAGAATATAAAGTACAGCAGTCTGAACCTCGTCCAACTCATTTTCAATACGGACCATTTCTTTATCGGAAATAATGGATTCATCTGCATACTTTTCGAGCATTATGTTGTATTCTTCTTTTTTTCTGATTGATTCAGAATAAAGCGCCATAAATGTATCTCCTAATAATTACTGGGTTCCTATAAGTTTTGTATATAAACCATTCAGCTTATATAGCTCATCATGAGTTCCTTCTTCAACTATCTTACCCTTATCAAGAACATAAATCCTGTCACAGTCAACTATGGTTGAAAGTCTATGTGCAACAATCACACAGGTGGTTCCTTTATCTCTGATAGATCTAATAACCTTATCCTCAGTAAGAGCGTCAAGTGCCGATGTAAACTCATCAAGGAAAAGCATGGTTGGTTCATGCGAAAGAGCTCTCGCAAGCTCGAGTCTCTGAAGCTCTCCACCGGAAAAATTCTTTCCGTTTTCCAGCATCGTTGAACTATATCCATCTCTTTCTCTTGAAATTCTATTATGTATCTGAGCATCTCTTGCGGCAATTAAAACCTCATAGTCTTCTATGGTTTCATCCCACATTTTAATATTCGAAAAAATAGAATCCTCAAATACAACTGTTTCCTGATCAACGGATGTTATTGATGAATGAAAAACAACATCCGGTATCTGATTTCTTTTCTTACCTGAATATAGTATTTCTCCGGATTCTGCTTCATATAAATCCGCGAGAATTTTGAGCAGCGTACTCTTACCACAGCCGGTCTCACCGACAAGAGCAACCATCTGTCCTCTTTTTACCTCGAGACTTACATGATCTACTGCAAGCTCATCTCCTGAGTTATATCTGAAGCATATATCCTTAGCAACTATGTTACCATCAAGCTTGTCAACATTTGCCTTATCTTCTTCGCTTAGAGGAATAGGTTCTCTCACATCACGGTTATTTATATCATTAACTCTTTCGATATTTGTCCTCATAGACTGAAGCGTATTGACCGAATTCAGACAGTTTCCGAGAGAATTACGCATATTATTAAGAACACTCTGGAAAAGGGACATCATACCGATTGTAAAATGTCCGTTTTTAACGAAATAAGCACCCAGGAATAATTGAACAATCGTAAGCGAATAATTATGAATACTGTTAATAAGTGTCGTTATACCCTGAATCCAGAAACGAGTCATCTTATTCTCATTAACTCGCGACTGAGTCTGATACCAGATATTATAAAATGATCGCTCAGCTCCAGTTGACTTAATTGTATCTATCATATTCATACCATTAAGAATTGAAGTATTAAGAGAACCCGAGCTAGTCGCCATACTTCTGGATGCAATAGCATTTTTCTGCTGATATTTAAGTGAAATAAACAGATAAATAATTTCAATACCAAGACAGATAAGCGCAATAACTGAATTATATCTCATAAGCATTATGAAATAGAAAATTGTCATAAATACATCGATAAATCTCGGTACAAGTGACTGTAGAATAGAGTTATCAAGCTGTATGTTATTCTCAATTCTCGTCATCAGCTCGCCGGCACTATACTGTTCAAAGAATTTGAGTGGTTGATTGAACATTTTTTTAAAAAGCTTACTTCCCGATTCAGCAGATTTATTCCTGCTGGCTGAAAGAACAAGCTTGGTTTTAAGAAGCGAGAACACGGTATATGAAATCATCAGCGCATACAAGGCAAGCTGATATAAGAAAGCCTTGCCTTCATCATGATTTGGATTTCCGACAATATCATCAAGGAAATCCTTCTGAACGTTGTTAAGCGCCAGATCAGTAAGTATACAGATAAGACTTAGTATAAATAAAAGTATAAGTACCTTCTTAATTCCGAATATTCTTTTTGAAAGAAGACCAAATAAAGACTCTCTTTTACCTCCCGGAGTAAAATCAGGCCCCTTCTTAAGCTCAAAGTATCCACCACTGTAAATGGAATCAAATTTATCTCTTGTCAGCTTATACTCTCCTCTTGAAGGATCAACTACAGTGACAATATTTCCTTTTAATGACTTAACAATTGTATAATATCTACGCTTCCAGCAAACTATAACCGGGAGCTTACCCTTAAAAAACTGTTCAGTATCCGCTTTTACGTATTCTCCAACCAGTCCGTAAGATTCGGCAGCACTAATAATTTGTTCCGGACTCGAACCATTTCGTGAAGAAACACATTTCTCACGCATTTCGGCCATCGGAACAAATCTTTTATGATATGCCAGAAGCATACATAGTGCAGCTGCACCATTTTCTCCCGGTTGCATTTGTATAGTAATAGGAATTTTCATACTATTCTCCTGCTTTGTAGAATAAAGTAAAAGTATAATAATAGATTATAGCTACACCCAAAGATGTAGCTATACTGATTTTAGAAGAAATCTCCATATTTATTAAGAGCATAAAGTGCAAGTGCAAACGCCAGACAAATAAGAACATCAGAATCAACATCAACATCAAGTATATATGTTTCGCACATATTAAGTGCCTGTCCCGGAATAAGATACATCTCATTTCTTACTGTCATCATCGGAAGGGCACCTCTATAGAGAACATATCTCCACGAAACACCATCACCTTCTACTTCAAGGTCCTCATCATAATCAACAACATATCTCTGAACTCTGGACATCGTATCTCGTTCAACTGTACCAAACTTGTCTCTGGCAGCAAATTCGAAGTATGAGCCTTCTCTTGAAACCTTTTCCTGAACGTAGGCACATTCATTAATAGTATCTGCAAGAAAGACTTTTATTCTATGTCCGGTAGCAATAAAATCATCCTTTGTATAGTAAACCTCTTTACCTCTCTCATTGAATACTTTTACCGAATCGTATTCATCAAGATCTTTAGCCTTAATAAATAATCTTGCCATATAATAACCCTCGCTTTTATAAAATGCTATCCCTTTTGTTGCACTAAACAACTATGAATTATTGTAACACAAAACTAAAAATATGTATATTTATTATTTACTTTGATACAGAAAAACCGGGTTGTCATATAACAACCCGGTTCTAGACTGTAGACAAGGTCACAAAAGTAACCTTGGCTTTATATTTACTTCAATATGAAGCTTACATCTCTGCTATAGCAGCCTGTGCTGCAGCAAGTCTTGCTACAGGTACACGGAATGGTGAACATGATACATAATCAAGTCCGATCTTATGACAGAACTCAACTGATGAAGGATCTCCACCGTGCTCTCCACAAATACCGCAATGAAGTGCAGGATTAACAGGCTTTCCAAGCTTGATAGCTGTCTCCATAAGCTTACCAACACCTGTCTGGTCAAGCTTAGCAAATGGATCAGCCTCGAAGATCTTAGCATCATAGTAAGCATCAAGGAACTTACCAGCATCATCTCTTGAGAAACCAAATGTCATCTGTGTAAGGTCGTTTGTACCGAAGCAGAAGAAGTCAGCCTCTGTAGCGATCTCATCAGCTGTAAGTGCAGCTCTAGGGATCTCGATCATTGTACCTACTTCGTACTTAAGATCAACGCCAGCAGCAGCGATCTCAGCGTCAGCTGTCTCAACTACTACCTTCTTAACGAACTTAAGCTCTTTAAGCTCACATGTAAGAGGAATCATGATTTCAGGCTTAACATTCCAATCAGCATGTGCCTTCTGAACTTCGATAGCTGCTCTGATAACAGCCTTTGTCTGCATCTTAGCAATTTCAGGATATGTAACTGCAAGACGGCATCCTCTGTGACCCATCATAGGGTTGAACTCCTTGAGAGACTCAACAATAGCCTTAACCTCGTCAAGTGTCTTACCTGTTGCATCAGCAAGCTTCTGCTGCTCTGCTTCCTCATGAGGAACGAACTCATGAAGTGGTGGATCCAGGAATCTGATAGTAACAGGACATCCCTCAAGAGCCTCATAGAGAGCCTTGAAGTCGCTCTGCTGATATGGAAGAATCTTATCAAGAGCCTTCTCTCTAGCTTCTACTGTATCTGCACAGATCATCTCACGGAATGCAGCAATTCTGTCTTCCTCGAAGAACATGTGCTCTGTACGGCAAAGACCGATACCCTCAGCACCAAGCTCTCTAGCCTTCTTAGCATCAGCAGGTGTATCAGCGTTTGTACGAACCTTAAGTCTTCTGAACTCATCAGCCCAAGCCATGATACGTCCGAACTCACCAGCGATCTGAGCATCAACTGTAGGGATGATTCCCTCATAGATGTTACCTGTTGTACCATCGATAGAAATCTCTGATCCCTCTGTGAACTCCTTACCAGCAAGTGTGAACTTCTTGTTCTCCTCGTCCATATTGATGTCGCCACAACCTGATACGCAGCACTCACCCATACCACGAGCAACAACGGCAGCGTGTGATGTCATACCACCACGAACTGTAAGGATACCCTGAGCACTCTTCATACCTGTGATATCTTCTGGAGATGTCTCAAGTCTTACAAGTACAACCTTCTCTCCTCTAGCAGCCCACTCTACAGCATCATCAGCTGTAAATACAACCTTACCACAAGCAGCTCCTGGAGAAGCTCCAAGACCCTTTCCAAGTGGTGTTGCAGCCTTAAGTGCAGCAGCATCGAACTGTGGGTGAAGAAGTGTATCAAGGTTACGAGGATCGATCATAGCAACAGCCTCTTCTGGAGTCTTATGTCCTTCATCAACAAGGTCACAAGCAATCTTAAGAGCAGCTGGAGCTGTTCTCTTACCATTTCTACACTGAAGCATGTAAAGCTTCTTATTCTCAACTGTGAATTCCATATCCTGCATATCATGGTAGTGATTCTCAAGAGTATCACAAACCTTAAGGAACTCAGCGTATGCTTCTGGGAACTCCTTCTCCATCTGAGCGATTGGCATAGGTGTACGAACACCAGCAACTACGTCCTCGCCCTGAGCGTTGATAAGGAACTCACCCATAAGCTTATTCTCACCAGTAGCTGGGTCACGAGTAAATGCAACACCAGTACCAGACTCATTGTTAAGGTTACCGAATACCATAGGCATTACGTTAACAGCTGTACCCCATGAATAAGGAATATCGTTATCACGACGATATACGTTAGCACGTGGGTTATCCCATGATCTAAATACAGCTTCGATAGCGAGCTTAAGCTGCTCAACAGGATCTGAAGGGAAGTCTGTTCCGAGCTGGTTCTTGTACTCAGCCTTGAACTGCTCTGCAAGAGTCTTAAGATCTTCAGCTGTAAGATCAACGTCGTACTTAACACCCTTCTCTTCCTTCATCTTGTCGATAAGCTGCTCGAAATACTTCTTACCAACTTCCATAACTACGTCAGAGAACATCTGAATGAATCTTCTATATGAATCATAAACGAATCGCTCAAATGCTGGATCAGGATTACCCTTGATCATTGCAGCA